>DATNKC010000240.1:0-5615 GCA_035603615.1 Steroidobacteraceae bacterium
TGATCCTCGTCGAGGATTTTTCGAGCTTGTTCGATGTCGACCTGTTCGGGGTCGAGCTTGGCCCAGGGCATGGCGAGCAGCCATTCCAAATAGGTTCGCGTCATCGAGTATTCGGCAGCCTGTTCCGGCATCCTTTCCAGACGGTTGAGTTCGCGCTGTGCTTGCTCCTCGACCTCTTGCGGCATCCCGGCCTCTTTGATGGATTTCTTCAGGTCCGCCAATTCTGATTTGGAGCCGTCGGTCTCGCCGAGCTCCTTCTGGATCTGGTGCAGCCGCTCGCGCAGCACGGCCTCTTTTTGACGGTCGTCAAACGCCTCGCGGGTCTTTTCGTCGATTTGACGCGATACCTTCAGGACCTCGATGCGCCGCCCGAGCAGCGTCAGGACGCGATCGAGCCGGGTCTTTAGATCAAAGGTCGCGAGAATTTCCTGTTTGTCGGCGGCCTTCAGATCCATGAAGCTCGCGATCATGTCGGCGAGCGCGGGGATGGATTCGATGTTGCGAATGGCGTTGGTCAATTCGCCCGGTGCCTGCGGCAGCAGCTGCACCGCCTCGATCGCCATCTCGCGCAGATTCAGGCCGCGCGCTTCGATTTCCTGATCAAAGGTGGTCGTCTCTTTGTGCCGGTCGATGCGCGCGACCAGGAAGGGCTCCCGGCTCACATAGTCCAGCACCGTAAATCGCTCCTCGCCCTGGGCTATCAGGTGATGGGAGCCGTCAGGCGCGGTGATGAATCGCACAATCGAGGCCGAGGTTCCGACGCGATGCAGCACTTCGGGGGTGACGTTCTCGACGCTCGAGTCGGTTTGCAACAGCAGACCGACGCGCCGCTGCGTGCGCACGGCTTCTTGCGCTGCAGCGAGGGACGCGGCGCCGGAAATCGCAATCGGCAGAACGACGCCCGGGAACAGGACGGTCTCGCGCACCGGCAGGATAATCAATACGTCTTCGCCGGTGCTCATACGGTTTCCCTCGTCAGGTGCAACTGCAAATAGCCGTGATCCAAGCGGCGCTCGGTCAGGACATAGCGCCCCGGCGGCAACTCGATGCGCCGGCGCATGCGGCCATAGGGAATTTCCAAGCGCACGATATTCACGGCGGCGCTCAAATTGGGGGGCGACACCGTCGCGTCGATTTGCAAGCCGGTCGGGCCGAGTTGCACGGTGACCTCGTCGACCCGCGCTCCAGGCAATGCCACCACCACGTGCACGTCGGGCCCCTCGGCGAAAATGTCGGTCGGCGGTTCCCACACGGGCCGGGTTGGGTTGGCAATCAGGTTAAAGAAGTGCCGATGCTTGCGCTCGGCCTCTTCCAGCAGCGCGCAGGCTTCGGCCCACATCCAGGAGTTTCGACGGGTAATATCCATTGAACTGAAAATGCGGGCAGCCGCATCAAAGTCAAGGGCCGGCCGGCGCCGGCAGCCCTCTTAAGCCGAGCGCCGCCTCAAGCCGGCCGCGATGCGGGCCGGTCGATGACTTGCACGGTATAGCCGCCGGACTTCTCATCGGGCCGGAGCGTCAGCAGTCCGCGCTTCTCGGCATCGCCCAGCATGTCGTTGAACGATCTAAAGCCATAGAAGCGCTCGTTAAAGCCGGGTTGGCGGCGCTTGATCGCTTGTTTGATCATCGAACCCCAAATGGGTTCGCTGCCGCCGCGTTCTTCGGTCAAGGCCTCCACCGTATCGAGTATCAACTCCATGGCCTCGCCCAAGTTCGGTCCCTTTTTTTCGGCCGGCGCGCCGCTGGCTGAGCTAGGGGCCGGCGCCGCCGCGGCGCTGCGCCGGCGCCCTTTGGGCTCCTTGCGCACCAGATCATCGTAATAAATGAATTCATCGCAGTTGTTGATGAACAGATCCGAGGTCGAATTTTTGACGCCCACGCCGATGACGGTTTTGGCGTTCTCGCGCAGCTTGCTGACCAAGGGAGAGAAATCGGAGTCGCCGCTCAAGATGACAAAGGTGTCGACGTGGCCTTTGGTGTAGCACAGGTCCAGGGCGTCGACGACCATGCGGATGTCCGCGGAATTCTTGCCTGACTGTCTCACATGCGGAATTTCGATCAGTTCGAATGCCGCTTCATGCAAGCCGCGCTTGAAGTCCTTGTAGCGCTCGAAATCGCAATAGGCCTTCTTGACCACGATGTGGCCCTTGAGCAATAGACGCTCGAGCACCTTTTCGATATCGAAGCTCGGGTACTTGGCATCGCGCGCGCCCAGCGCAATGTTCTCGAGGTCCAGGAAAACCGCCATCGTGGCATCGGAGGCTTTGGCCGACATTCAAGAATCCTTCACTTAGAACCAGTTGTAATTGAAGCTTACGCTGATTCGCTCAGGCGTGACGCGGTTGGGTGCGACTTCATGACGCAGCCAACTTTCGAATAACAGCAGACTTCCTGCGGAGGCCTGATAAGTCACCCAGGGACGCGATGCGCGCCGCGCTTGACGTTTGCGCGGCGGCGCCGCCATGAATCGATCCAAGCGCGGATCTTCGAATTTGATGCCGGGAGACCCTTTGGGCACTTGCACGTAGTAGGTGCCGCTCAAGGTCGAATGAGGATGCAGGTGCAAAGTATGCACCGTGCCGCGCGGCATGATGTTGACCCAGCAATCAGTCATTTCCAGTTCGCGGCCGCGCAAATCCCACTCGACCGCCGCTGCGAAAATGGCGACGTGGCGCTCGAGCTTTTTGCGCAGCGATTCGAAGGTCGGCGAGACCGTCTGCAGACGATGCACCGACCCATAGGAGGTGTAGCCGCCGGGATAATTTTCCTTGGACCATCCCCGCCCGGCCGCATCGTCCAGGCGAAGCTGCAGACATTCCTTCAGCAGCTGACGATTGAAGTCGCCTGAATCGCCGCGTTGTAGCGAGGACGTGTAGACCAGCGTCGGAAATAAGGCGTGAATGCTCACCGCGATCCGCCGCCCTAGACGGACAGTTTGACTTCATTGAACTGGATGATCGGCGCCACGTCCGTGTAACGCGGAATATCGGCTTGCAGCTCGGCCGCGGCGGGTCCCCAGACCTCGAGGAACGCCGGAATACTGTCGAAATAAAATTGGCAGCCGCCGTGGAAGGCCGGCGCCTCACCGGGAGCGGTTCCCTGCAGGCCGGCATCCACTTCGGTCTTGCGCAGATTCTTTTTGAGCAGACGCATCGCCAGGGGCATGTGCGTGCCGACGTAGTAGTCGATATCGAAGCGCGAGCCCGGCTTATTGGGATAGAGAATGGAAAGTTTGATCATCGGGATACCTGCTTGATTAAAATTGCGTTCTAGGCGCCGCCGCAATTGAGTTACGGCGCCGCCGCCGAGCCTGCGGGCGCGCGCGAGTCGTTTGCGCCATAAAAGAGGCTGGGGCGCGGGAAACCGAGCGCCTTCGCGGCCGCGGCGTCCGCAGGGGCGATGCCGATGGCCTCGACGGCGTTGCCTGAACCCCAAGGCTCCAGCGGCACGATTTTGTATCCCATGGCGGTGAGCGTCTTCACGGTGTCGGCGGAGAGGGCAAAGGGTTCCGCCCCAATGCTGTCCGGCAGCCATTGATGATGGATGCGCGGCGCATCGACGGCCTCTTGCAGCGTCATGCCATGATCGATGACATTGACGATGACTTCGAGGACCGTGGTGATGATTCGAGAGCCGCCCGGCGTTCCGACCACCAGAACCGGCTTGCCGTCCTTGAACACGAGCGTCGGCGTCATGGAGCTCAATGGGCGCTTTCCCGGAGCGACCGCATTTGCCTTGCCCTGAATCAAACCGAACACATTCGGCACGCCGGGCTTGGCGGTGAAGTCATCCATTTCGTCGTTTAAAAAGAACCCGGTATTGCCGGCGATCACCTTGGCGCCGAAAGAATCGTTGATGGTATAGGTGACCGAGACTGCGTTGCCTGCACGATCGACCACGGAATAGTGCGTCGTGGTGGCGTGTTCTTCTGCGGGCGCGAGTCCTTGCAGAGCAGAGGAGGGCGTGGCCCGGCTGGCCTGAATCTGCGCGCGGATCGATTCCGCATAGTGCGCCGACAAGAGGTGCGCGGTGGGGTTGTCGATAAACGCCGGATCGCCCAGGTAAGTATTGCGGTCGCGATACGCGTGACGCATCGCCTCGGTCATGACATGAACGGCGCGGCCGGAATGAAAACCCATGGCCTTGAGCGGGTAACCTTCCAGCACCTGCAGCATCTCGCACAACGTGATGCCGCCGGAACTCGGCGGCGGCGCGGAAATGATCGTATAGCCCCGATATGAGCAACTGACGGGCGCCGATTCCGTTGCGGTATACGCGGCAAAATCCTCTTCGGTCAATAATCCGCCGTGTGCGCGCGAAGCGGCGCTCACGGCCGCGGGTATGGCGCCGTGGTAGAAGGCATCGGTCCCGCCGCCGCTGATTGCGCGCAGCGTGGCCGCCAGGTCCTTCTGCATCAAGCGATCGCCAGGCACGAAGGGTTCGCCGTGATTGAGGAATATCGCCGCCACGTTCGGCTGGTTGCGAAACCCCTTTGTACCTTCCGCCAATACGTCGACATCGCCCTGAGTCAGCACGAACCCTTCCTCGGCGAGCTGGATTGCCGGCGCGATCAAGACGGCCCGCGACAGCGTGCCGTACTTCTGTCGCGCGGTCTCCAGGCCCATGACGGTTCCGGGAACCCCCACCGCCAGATAACCGTCGAGACTGCGGTTGCTGACAACCTTGCCGCGCGCGTCGAGGAACATGTCGGCGCTGGCGGCGAGCGGCGCCCGCTCGCGAAAATTGATGAAGGTATTTTTGCCGTCGGCGAAATGAATGATCATGAATCCGCCGCCGCCGAGATTGCCGCAGCAAGGATGTGTCACCGCCAGCGCGTAGCCGACCGCTACCGCGGCATCGATGGCGTTGCCACCTTGACGCAGAATTGCCGCACCCACATCCGAAGCCAGGTGCTGGGAAGTAACCACCATCCCCTTATCGGATTCGAGTTCCAGGGGCGCGGCCGCACGAGCCATCAGGCACGGTGTGAGCAGAAGAGCGATTGTTATCCGGTTAAACATGGTCCTTAGAGTAACGCACTGAACCGCCTGGCGGCAGCACTTGTTGAGGAGTGCTAACACAGGTTGGTGAAGGCGCCAGGCAAGGCGCGGATAGTGAAGGAAACACGAGACTTCTCCGGAGGGCGCCGTCATGACCGTCAAGGAAGTTGCCGACAGTGCGGAACTCAATCACCGCATCCGCCGGCTTCTGGCCTTGATCAGGTCGATCGCCGTACATATGCAACTCCAAGACGACGCAGCGGACTCGGCCTTGCACCTCGCCGGGCGCGTTGGGGTTATTGGACGTGTCGCACTTACTCCCATTGCGGCCGGCGTGGATATGGAATCTTTGGTGCTCGATGAGCTGCTCGTTCATCGTGCGCGCCGAGCGGGAATCATTGTTGAGGGCCCGGAGGTTCGGCTGAACGCCAAGTCGGCGGAGCTCATGGGCCTCTTGATCCACGAGCTTGTCACTAATTCGGTCAAGTTCGGCGCCCTGTCTCAATCGCAGACGCAGCTGCGCGTGGTATGGTGGTTTACGGGCGATGAGGACTCGCGCTTGCATCTTGAATGGGGAGAGAGCGGGGTGCGGATGCCGCCGGCGACCGGCAAAAAG
>DATNKC010000241.1:0-6204 GCA_035603615.1 Steroidobacteraceae bacterium
GCCATCGGCATGCTGCACGTCGGCGATAAAGTGGAACTGGGGCTGCTGCGCGACGGCAAACCTCGCAAGGTCACCGCGTTGGTCGCTGAGCGCTCGGAGATAGAAACCGCGGGTGCGGCCGACCTGAATCGAGGGCTTGACGGCGCCGAATTGGCGGATGCGCCGGACGGCAGCGGCGTTGTGGTGAATAAAGTGCAGGAGGCGAGCGCCGCGGCGCTGGCAGGGATTCGCGCCAACGATGTCATCGTGGGAGTGGGACGAACGCCGGTCACCGACATGAAGTCGTTTCGCGATGCCGTGAAAGGCGCATCGGTATTGGTGCTCAAAGTTCGCCGCGGCAGCGATACTCTGCTGCTGCCGGTTCGCTGACCATGCGCCTGCAGTCCATCGTCGTTCTCGGCGGCACCGGATTCTTGGGCACGCGGCTGGTTGCCCGCTTGATCAAGGACGGCCATCAAGTCACCGTGCTGTCGCGCGACCGTGAGCTGCACAAGCACTTGCTGGTGCTGCCGGGGCTCACACTGGAGAACTGCGATGTCTATCAGGAACCGCAGCTGAGCGAGCGATTCCGCGGCAAGGACGTCGTCATCAATCTGATCGGCATCCTCAACGAGCGCGGTTTCAGCGGCGCCGGCTTCCGCCGCGCCCACGTCGAGCTGACCCGGCACGTTTTGTTGGCTGTCCGCTCCGCCGGCGTCCCGCGGCTGCTGCAGGTATCTGCGCTCAAGGCCGCACCCGATGCCCCCAGCTACTATCTGCGCACCAAGGGCGAGGCGGAAAAGTTGATCCGCGATCAGAGCGCGGTGGATTGGACCATTTTTCAGCCGTCGGTGATGTTCGGTCCCGGCGATTCGTTTCTGAATCGCTTCGCCGGATTGCTGGCCGCGATCCCCCTGGTCTTTCCGCTGGCCAGGCCGAATGCGCGCCTGCAACCCTTGTGGGTGGACGACATGGTGGACGCGCTGCTGCGTTGCCTGCACGGCGGCGCAACCAGCCGTCAAACCTATCAACTCGGCGGCCCGCAGATCTACACCTTGAAGGAAATTGTCGTCTGGGTGGCGAAACTGACGCACCATCGCCGCTGGATCATCGGCCTGCCGAATATTTTCGGGCGCATGCAGGCCTTCTTCATGAATTTCGTACCCGGTCGTCCCTTCTCCGGCGACAACTACAAATCGCTCACCGTCGACAGTGTGTGCAGCGAGGACGGCTTCGCGAAACTCGGCATTCAGCCCAAATCCATGGGTGCATCCGCGCGTTTGTACTTGGGAGCGCAAGAGGACAATGCTCGCCTAAGCCAAAATCGCGCCGCCGCGGGCCGCGCCAAGACGGCCCCTTGAGCCAATCTCACTCGGTGAGCCAATCTCACTCGGGCGGCGCGGGGAAGGCCTTTGCCGCCGCCAGGATCCATTCGCGAAACAGCGCCACCTTAGGTAACGCGAGAAAACTTTTCGGACACACGAACCAATAGGCCGACCCGTAGGCCAATGCCCCACGGCCTGCGAGTTTGAGCGTGCCCTTCTGCAGCGCCCGGCTCACCAGCGTCCAACGTCCGAGCGCATATCCCAATCCCTCTTCGGCGGCAGCCAGCAGTCCTGCGGAATCTTCGATGCTGGGCGAGCGTGAATGCCACGCCTCCTCCTCGGACGCCTGCGCCCAAACATGCCAGGGCTCATCGCCGCTCTCGAGCAGCGGGAATTTGCTCAAAGCCTCGCCGCGTTCGATCATGCCGTGCTGCTTGATGAGATCGGGACTCGCGACCGGCACCAGCCAATCGTCGAGCAACTTCTCGCTGTGCATGTTCGGGTAATCGCCGCGCCCGAAGCGAATCGCAACGTGATTCTCCGAGCGCGAAAAATCCACCAATGAGCGCGAGGTATGAAAGCGCAATTCGATGTCGGGGTGTTGACGTCGAAAGGAGCGGATACGCGGCAGCAGCCAGATCTGCAGGAATGACGACAGCAGGCTGATTTGCAGAGGTCCCGCCCGGCGGTGATGTTTCATCTGCTGCAGGGCCGACTCGAGTTTTTCCAACCCCGCTCTGACCGCGGGCAACAGTTCCGCTCCCTCTTCGGTGATTTCCACGCGCCGCCCGCTGCGTCTGAAAAGCGGCACCTGGATATAAGCTTCCAGCGTCTTGATCTGCTGGCTGACGGCCGCCGGAGTGACATTCAGCGCATCGGCCGCTTCCGAAAAACTCAAATGCGCGGCGACCGCTTCGAATACCCGCAAGGATCCCAACGGCAATCGGTCGTACGCGGATGGCACCTTAAGCTTTCCTTAACACCTGATCAGGGATTGAATTTGTTCGGAATCGGCGCGCGAGCCAACCTATGCACCGTGGGTTCGATCTTCAACGGAGTAGCTATCATGAACGATTTATTCTCTGTCGCAAGACTGATGCAGGCTCTTCTCGCGGTAACCATCGTATCCGCCATCTGGGCGGCGATTCAGTTCTCGCTGGTGGACTTCTAGGGGTCTGCCGATGTTCCGCACACCAACAGATCCCGCTGCGGCTGATCCAGCTTCGCCAGCTGGCGAACCCGGCGGAAGAAGGCAGGCAGGTTGCCGCCTACTGCCTTCAATTCCCTCTCGAAGCCGGGCACGCAGACGAAATAAGTGGCGATCGATGCCAGGTGAGCATTGTTGATGTCCTGCGCGAACCAGGCGTCGAATGGCGCATGACCGCCCCACTGCTCACGCAGAGCGGTATAGGTTTTGCGCAGCGCTTCGAATGTTTGGCGCTTGCGTTCGCGCATCAGCGGCGGCGGCAGGCCGGAGGCATAGAGGACACGCAGCTGTTCGCGCGTCTCGCTCATCAGCCCGATCACTTGCACATAGCGCTTCTGCTGCAACAAGTGTTCCGCCAGGTCCTGCTCGCGGCCCAGACTCGAGAGCCAGCGCCGCACCCCCTCCTCTTCCACCGTGGTCGCCAGCGCCTCGTTGAACGACGCGTCGTTGGGAACGTACAGCAGCTGGTGAGTCAGCTCGTGAAAAATGATCGCCGCCAGTTCCACATCATCCCAATTGACCATCGTGCTCAAAATGGGATCATCGAAGTGTCCCAGCGTGGAATACGCCGCGACGCCACCGACTACCACGTCGAACCCTTGCGCGTGCAGGCCGGCGGCGAAGCGCCGCGCTCTGGCCTCGACGAAGTAGCCCCGGTAAGCCACGCAGCCCACGATGGGAAAACACCACCTCTTCGGGTCGACGGAGAACTCCGGGGCCGCCACCACATTCCAAACCACGTAGGCTCGGCCGATGTCGGCGTACTTTCGATAGCTGCCATTGTCCGGCAGGCCGAGTTCGTGGCTCGCGAAGTCGCGTATGGCCGTGACTGATTGCAGTTGCGCGCGCAGCTTGGCCGGCGTTCCGGGCTCGTCGATGACACGGGCGATGGGTTCGCGTTTCGACATGAGCGACAACTGGCCTTGGGCGCTTTGCAGCAGGTAACAACCGCCGCTCAGACTTGCGATCAACGCGATTACCAGTGCAGCGCGGATTGGGACGGCGATGCTGTTAAGATTCACGCATGCAAGTGTATCTGGTTGGCGGCGCCGTTCGAGACGCGCTGCTGGGTTTACCCGTCAAGGAACGCGACTGGGTGGTGGTCGGGAGCACCCGTGACGAGCTGCTGCGCCTCAAATATCGCGAAGTGGGCCGCGACTTTCCGGTGTTCCTGCATCCGGAGTCCCACGAAGAATATGCGCTGGCTCGCCGTGAGAGAAAGACTTCCCCGGGATATCGCGGCTTCGCGGTCGAGTTCGGGCCGGAAGTCACTCTCGAGCAAGATCTCGCGCGGCGCGACCTGACCATCAATGCCATTGCGCAGGCCGGCGATGGTTCTTTGATCGACCCGTTCGGCGGGCAGCGGGACTTGCAGGCCCGCGTGTTGCGCCATGTATCGCCCGCCTTCGTCGAAGATCCGGTGCGGATCTTGCGGCTCGCGCGCTTCGCCGCCCGTTTCGCGCCGCTGGGATTCAAGGTGGCGCCTGAAACCATGGCGCTGATGCGCCAGATGGTCGAACAGGGCGAGGTCGACGCCCTGGTGGCCGAGCGCGTATGGCAGGAAACCGAAAAGGCGCTGCGTGAGGCCGGCGCCAGCGTGTTTTTCCAGGTGCTGCGCGATTGCGGCGCCCTGAAGATTGTGTTTCCGGAGATCAACGCGCTGTTCGGCGTGCCGCAGCCCGAGAAATGGCATCCGGAAATCGATACCGGCGTGCACACTCTGATGGTGCTGGACCAGGCGGTGCGCCTGAGCGCCGATACGAGGATGCGCTTTGCCGCGCTGGTGCATGATCTTGGCAAGGGCACGACGCCGCACAAGGAATGGCCCGGCCACAAAGGGCATGAGGAGCGCAGCGTGGCGCTCATCGAATCGCTGTGCGATCGGTTCAAGCTGCCGAGCGAGTATCGCGAGCTCAGCATCATCGTGGCGCGTTATCACGGCAACGTGCACCGGGCGTTTGAGCTGCGCGCCAACACCATTTTGGGCATCCTGGAAAAGACCGATGCATTCCGCCGGCCGGAGCGGTTTGCGCAAGCGCTCTTGGCCTGCGAGGCGGATTCGCGCGGCCGCTTGGGTTTGGAGCAAGACCCCTATCCGCAGCGGCAATACCTGCAGGCCGCGCGCGATGCGGCAGCCACGATCAAGCCAACGCCCGAGGATATCGCGGATCAAGTGGGCCCGTTGATCGCGGAACGCATCCATCAGCGGCGCCTGCGCGCCATCACGGAACTAACTTCTCGCGTCCAGCCAGGCAATGATGTTTGATACCGTGTCGCGGTAGAAGCGTTCGTACAAGTCGCGCGACACATAGCCGATATGGGGCGTTGCCAGCAGGTGCTCCAGGTTCCGGTAGGGATGATCGGCCGGCAGGGGTTCCACATCGTAGACATCAATCGCCGCGCCGGCGATTTGGCCGGACTTGAGCGCCGCGATCAGTGCCGCTTCGACCACAATGGGCCCGCGCGAAGTATTCACCAAGCGCGCGCTGGGCTTCATCAAGGCCAGTTCCGCGGCGCCGATCAGCGCGCGCGTGCGGGCGCTCAATACCAAATGCACGGAGACAATATCCGCCTGCCGCAGCAGATCTTCTTTTGAAACCAGTGCCGCGCCGACGGCGCCGGCTTTCTCAGCGGTGAGATTTTGGCTCCAGGCGATCACCCGCATGCCAAACGCCAAGCCTATCGTGGCCACCCTCGAGCCGAGATTACCGAGCCCAATGATCCCTAAGGTCTTGCCCGACAAGTCATCGCCGATGGAATGCTGCCAGCCGCCGCTGCGAACTGCGGTCGCTTCGGCGACGATGTGGCGCGCACCCGCCAGAATCAGCGCCCAGGTCAGTTCAACCGTCGGGCTGCCGCTATAGCCGGTGTGAACCACCGCGATGCCGCGCGCGGCCGCCGCCTTCAGGTCGATGGACGCGTTGCGCGGACCGGTGGATGCGATGAGTTTTAAGTTCGGGAGCCGCTCGATCGCCCCGGCGCCGAGCGGCGTGCGTTCGCGCATCACACAGACGACGTCATAGGGAAGCAAGCGTTCGACCACGGCGTCCGCATCAGACAGATGGTCGCGGAAAACATCCACGTCGGCACGAGCCGTGACGGCGGACCAATCCGCCATTTCGAATGCCACGCCTTGGTAGTCGTCCAGTACAGCAATTTTCACGCGCATCGTTCCTCCAGTGGTTGTTTAGAGCGAATGCCGCAGGTCCAACAGCGCGAACCCGGACAGCGGCAGATCGAGGCCTCGCAGCCAGGCCATTGCCTTGAAGCGCTCCCCCATTTCGCCGGGCATCATCAGCTGCCGCGCCTGATTGGCAAGGCGCGCAAAGTGATTCGCATCGCCCCCCGCGGCGAGCTGCATCTCCTGATCTATGTTCAAGCCCGCCAGAAAATGCGCCTGCGTGGTAAAGCCGGCCAGCTCGAAGCCCGCTTCTCTCGAGGCCTCGGCCACCCGGGTAAAATCCACCCAGGCAGTGATGTCCTGCAAACCGATATTGGCGAACGGATCGTCGCTGAGGCGCTGCCGGAAATGACACACCAAGGTGCCGTCGTGCCGCTCCGGTAAGTAGTACTGCGCGCGCGGCAAACCATAGTCGAACCAGAAGACGGCCCCGCTTCGAAGTGACTGCGTCACTGCGCGGGTCCAGGCGCCGAGTCGCGGGCAATACTCCGACACATAGCCGTCATCCCAGG
>DATNKC010000242.1:0-9420 GCA_035603615.1 Steroidobacteraceae bacterium
GCACTGGCGTTTTTAGTACTGGTCGGCGCCGCGCTGATCGCCGACTCGCTGGAGCTCGATATCCCGCAAGGGTACTTGTATTTTGCGATGGCCTTCGCGGTGGCCGTGGAATGGATAAACATAAGATTGCGCAGGCGCACCAAGCAATAGTTTGCTAGCACGACATGAAAGCCGCTAAAGTCCGCGCAGTATTCAAAAACGGGAGATGACATGAATTGGCGCATCAAACCGCTTGACGCTATTTTGGCCAGTGCCGAAAAACGATCCCTGACGAGATCGCTCGGGGCCTTCCAGCTCACGATGCTGGGGGTCGGCGCCATTATCGGCACCGGCATTTTCGTCTTGACGGCCGAGGCGGCGCAAAAGGCCGGCCCGGGAATGATGGCCTCCTTCGTCATCGCCGGTTTCGTCTGCGCGGTCACCGCATTGTGTTATGCCGAACTGGCGGCGATGGTGCCCGTATCCGGTTCTGCCTACACCTACTCCTATGCGGTCTTGGGCGAGCTGATCGCCTGGATCGTCGGCTGGGCGCTCATTCTCGAATACACCATCGCGGCGAGCGCCGTGTCGGTGGGGTGGTCGAATTACTTCGTGCCGCTGATATCGCATAGCTTCGACATTCACATCCCGTTGTATCTGGCCAAGGGCTACTTCGCGGGCGGGTTCATCAATGTGCCCGCCATGTTCATCGCGGCGCTCGTCACCACGCTGCTCGCGCTCGGAACGCGCGAGAGCGCGACCGTGAATGCGGTACTGGTTTGCATCAAGGTTGCGGCCTTGGTGCTGTTCTGCGCACTGGCGCTGCCCGTCATCAAGATGGAAAATTTCACACCGTTCGCACCCTTAGGCTGGCTCGGCATCGGCGGCGCCGCGGCTTCGATATTCTTTGCGTATGTCGGCTTCGACGCGGTGTCGACTGCCGCGGAAGAGACGAGAAATCCCCAACGCAACATGCCGATCGGCCTGATCGGCAGCCTGGTAATTTGCACGATTTTCTACCTGCTGGTCGCAAGCGGCGCCATCGGCTCCATCGGCGCGCAGCCCGTGATGGACGCGGCGGGTCATGGGATTGACCCCGGCGGTCCCGCGATGATGCAAGCCTGCGTGGATCAGGCCAAGCTCTCCACGCTGGTCTGCAGCGACGAACCGCTGGCGCATGTGCTGCGGGAAATAGGCTGGTCCAAGACGTCACGGCTGATCGGTTTGGCGGCCTTCCTCGCGTTGCCGTCGGTGATTCTGATGATGATGTTCGGTCAGACGCGCGTCTTCTTCAGCATGGCGCGCGATCGTCTGTTGCCGGACGTTCTGACCAAGATTCATCCGCGCTTCCATACGCCTCACGTGGTGACCCTGATCACCGGCACGGTGGTGATGTGCGCCGCCGCGTTTTTTCCGGTCGGCAATCTCGCCGACACATCCAACGGCGGCACCTTGGCGGCATTTTTCTCGGTGGCCTTGGGCGTGATGATCTTGCGGCGCACGGCCAAGGACCGGAAGAGGCCGTTTCGAACGCCGGCCATCTGGCTCGTGGGACCTCTGGCGTTGATCGGTTGTCTGGCGTTGTTTTTGCTGCTGTCGTTCTTCGCCAAGATGGTGTTCTTCGGCTGGGCGGCGCTGGGTTTGGTGTTCTATGCCGTCTATGGCCGCAGACGCAGTACCTTGCACCCGGACTATGTCGAGCCTTTAGACCCGAAGTGAGGCCGGCGTCAGGGGTCCGATGACCTCGAGCAGCGCCTGATAGACCTTCGGGTTGCCCGCGACAATATTCTCGCCCAGGGAATACTCCGCGCCCGTGGCGGTGCCGACGCGGCCGCCGGCTTCTTGGATGAGCAAGGTCCCGGCCGCCGTATCCCAGGGCGATAGCCCGAATTCCCAGAAGCCGTCGATTCTTCCCGCCGCCACGTAAGCCAGGTCCAACGACGCCGCGCCGGGCCGGCGAATGCCCGCGGCACTCGACATCACCACCTTGAGCATGGCCAGGTACTCATCGACATAGGTGGCGCCCGCGCGAAAGGGGAATCCGGTGCCGATCAGCGCGCCCTCCAAGGTGCGCTGACCGCTGACGCGGATCTTCTTGCCTTCCAGTTGCGCGCCGTCGCCGCGCGAGGCGGTAAAGAACTCCTGGCGCATCGGGTCGTACACCACGGCGTGCTGCAGGCGGCCCTTTTGTTCCAACGCAATCGAGACCGCGAAGGTGGGGAAGCCGTGCAGAAAATTGGTGGTGCCATCGAGCGGATCGATGATCCACACGAATTCATTCTCGCCGCTGCGGCCCGACTCTTCGGCGAGCACCGCGTGCTGCGGATAACTGCGGCGAATGGTCGCGATGATGTCCGCTTCGGCCTTGCGGTCGATATCCGTGACGAAATCATTGCGGCCTTTGGTGTCGATCTTGAGCGAATCGAGGCGCGACAGGCTTTTAACGATTAGATCGCCGGCGCGCCGCGCGGCGCGCATTGCGATATTGAGCAGGGGTTGCATATTGGGGCGCTAGAATATCACCTATGACCAACCTGGTTCGCATAGTACTCATCGATCCCAGCCACCCGGGAAACATCGGCTCGGTGGCGCGCGCCATGAAGAACATGGCGCTCTCGGATCTGGTTCTGGTGCGGCCGCGATCATTTCCGCACGCGGAATCGACCGCATTGGCGGCGGGCGCGGATGACATTTTGGCGGGCGCCCGCGTCGTGGAGAGCGTCGAGGAGGCCGTCGCGGATTGTTCCTTCATCGCCGGCACGACCTCGCGGCCGCGCTCGTATTATTGGGAGTTCACGACGCCCCGCGATGTCGCCGGACGCATCGTCGCACTGGCGCCGGAAAATCGTGCCGCGCTGCTGTTCGGCTCGGAGCGCTATGGACTGGCAACCGAGGATTTGAACCTGTGCAATGTGCTGGTGCGCATTCCCGCCAACCCGGAGTATTGCTCCTTGAATCTTGCGATGTCGGTGCAGTTGGCGGGATACGAGATCTTCATGGCCCGGGAACAGCCGCAATCGCACACGCAATTGGAAATGGCGCTGGCCCCGTCGGGAGACGTCGAGCACTTTTATGCGCACCTTAATGAGGTCCTCAATGAAATCGATTTCGAGGATCGGACCGGCCATTTGATGGAGCGGCTGCGGCGCCTGTTCAACCGCGCGCAACTCGACCGCAATGAACTCAACATCCTGCGCGGAATCTTGAGTGCCGTGCAGGGCCGGCGCGGCCAATCCGCGCAACGCTCGCGCAAATGAACACCGCGCGCATGCCGGTGTACTTGGATCATGCCGCGACCACGCCGGTCGAGCCCCTGGTCGCGGCGCGCATGGCCGAGGTTTTGAGCTCCGAAACGGAGTTCGGCAATCCCGCATCGTCGAGCCATGGCTATGGCGATGTTGCCGCCGCGTTGGTCGAATCGGCGCGGGCGCAGGTCGCGGCGGCCGTGGGCGCCGCCGCGCCCGAAATCGTCTGGACTTCGGGTGCTACCGAGGCAAACAACCTGGCGATTTTTGGTGTCGCTCAGTATTACCGCGAGCGCGGCCGTCACATCGTGACCTCGCGCACCGAGCACAAGGCCGTGCTCGATCCCTGCCGGGAGCTGGAGCGGCGCGGCTGGGAGATTACCTACCTGGTTCCGGATCGGGAAGGATTGCTGGATCCAGCCCAAGTTGCCGCCGCGTTGCGCCCGGACACGGTGTTGGTTTCCCTCATGCACGTCAACAATGAGATCGGCGTAGTGCAGAACATCGCGGCGGTCGGTGCGATCTGTGCTCGCCACGGCGGCGCGTGGCTGCATGTCGACGCGGCTCAAAGTGTCGGAAAATGCCCGCTGCATTTTGCGAGTCTCGGCGCTGACCTCATGTCGCTCTCGTCGCACAAGGTGTACGGACCGAAGGGTGTGGGCGCTCTCGTGATCTCGCGGGGCGCGGATTTGGGCGGCCGCGGCCGCGTGCAGCTCAGCGCCTTGCAATTCGGCGGGGGTCAGGAGCGCGCTTTGCGCGCGGGGACCTTGCCGACGCACCAAGTGGTCGGCATGGGTCTGGCATTCGAGTTGGCCGCGAAGATCTCCTCGGTCGAGACGGCGCGAGTTGCGCGCCTCCGAGAGCGGCTGTGGCGGGGCCTGGCCTCACTCGGCGGCGTCGTGCGCAATGGCAGCGCCACGCGTTCGGTTCCGCACTTGCTCAACGTCTCGTTCGAGGGCGTGGAAGGGGAGAGCCTGCTGGCGGCGATACGCCCGTACCTGGCCGTGTCAACCGGATCGGCGTGCACCTCGGCGCTGGCGGAGCCCTCGTATGTGTTGCGCGCGTTGGGCCGCAGCGAACGCTTGAGCGAGAGCAGCCTGCGTTTCGGCTTGGGGCGTACCACCACCGAGGCGGACGTCGACATCGCGATCGCGTGCCTGACGCAGGCGTTGAGCCGGCTTCGCAAAGTCGCCGGCACCATGCCGGTCACATGAACTACAACGACTTGACGAGGAACTATTTCGAGTCCGCTGCGAATGCGGGCGAGCTCGAGGGCCCCGGTGTTTTTCGCGGTGCGGCAGGAAACCGCGATCAAGGTACCTGGGTGCAATTTGATTTGCGGATCCATGACGGAGCGGTCTCGGAGGCAAGCTTTTTGGCGTTTGCCTGTCCGCACACCATCGCCGTGGCGGCGTGGTTGGCTGAACAAGCGGTGGGAGGGCGGCTGCAGCCGATGTTGCCCGAGAGCGTGCAGGCCCTGCGCGACCGATTTGCCGTGCCCGTCGAGAAAATGGGGCGCCTGCTGGTCATCGAGGATGCATGGCTTGCCGCAGTGCTTCCAGCCATTGACTATCGCGACGGCACCCACATAGTTAAGTGACGCAGGCTTAATAAAAAACGCGCTTTGGTTCCGTGCGGAGGGGGCAGGGGCGTGTTATGTATGGTGTTCTTCTAGCTGAACTTTGGTGAGGTACAGCGCAGCATGGCGATACTACTGACGGAATCGGCGGCCAATCGGGTAAAAACTCATTTGGCGCAACGCGGAATTGGCGTCGGTCTGCGAGTCGGAATCAAGAAAACAGGTTGTTCGGGCTTCGCCTACGTGGTGAATTACGCCGATCAAATCAACCCGGAAGACGCCGTTTTCGAGGCGCGAGGCGTCAAGGTGGTGGTTGATCCTCAAAGCCTGCCCCTGATCGACGGAACCTTGGTCGATTTCGTTAAGCAGGGCTTGAATGAGGCGTTCAAGTTTCAAAACCCCAAAGCCAAGGGCGAATGCGGTTGCGGCGAGAGCTTCAACGTTTGAACGCCGGTTTTTCCAAGTAATACAGTGACTTCGGCCCTCATCGCGATTGCTTGAGCGGCCCCTCTCCAGTACACTTCGCGGTCTTTGTCAGCCCTACCCTTGTGGCTGATTTTGTCCATCAGCGAGGTTTAAATGTCCATCGAGCGAACCCTATCAATCGTCAAGCCGGACGGCGTCGGCCGTAACCTGATCGGCGAGGTCTATCGTCGTTTTGAACAAGTGGGTTTGAAGGTGGTCGCAGCCCGCATGATGCGGCTATCCCAAACCGAGGCGGAGGGTTTCTACGCGGTGCATCGCGAGCGGCCGTTCTTCAAGGACCTGGTGCGCTTCATGACCTCCGGTCCCGTGATGGTGCAAGTGCTCGAAGGCGAAAACGCGATTGCGAAGAATCGCGAAGTGATGGGCGCCACGGATCCGAAGAAGGCAGACAAGGGAACCATTCGCGCGGATCTTGCCACCAGCATCGATGAGAATATGGTTCACGGCTCCGATGCCGCCGATACTGCGGCGCGCGAGATCAGCTACTTCTTTCGCGAAATTGAGATCTGCCCGCGTACGCGCTAGCGTAGCGGCGGCAGGAAAGGGGGATTAGGTGTCGAGCGAACGCGTGAATCTGCTGGGATTGCCCCGCGCGCAGCTCGAGGCGTTCGTTGCCGCGCGTCTCGGCGCGAAGCCGTTTCGCGCGCGGCAGCTCATGAAATGGATCTATCGGCGCGGCGCGGCGGATTTTTCCAGCATGACCGATTTAGCGCAGGAGTTTCGCGCGCAGCTGGCGGATATTGCGGAAATCACCGTTCCGCAAATCGTGACCGAACAACAGTCCAAGGACGGCACCCGCAAGTGGATGCTGCGCATGGATCAGGTTCAAGGCATCGAGACCGTTTATATCCCGGAACCCGATCGAGGCACCTTGTGCATTTCGAGTCAGGTGGGTTGCGCGATGGATTGCACCTTTTGCGCAACGGCGCAGCAGGGCTTCAACCGCAATTTGAGCGCGGCGGAAATCGTCGGTCAGGTTTGGCTCGCGCAGCGCGAGTTGGCGCTGGCAGGCGGCACTGCGGTGGGCGAGGGCGATCGCAAGATCACCAATATTGTGTTCATGGGCATGGGTGAGCCGCTCGCCAATTACCGCAATGTGCTCCCGGCCATGCGTATCTTTCTGGACGATTTTGGCTATGATTTATCGAGGCGCCGCGTGACCTTGAGCACCTCGGGACTGGTGCCGCAGATTTACAAGCTCGCGGAAGAATGCAATGTTGCGCTCGCGGTTTCCTTGCACGCCCCGAACGATGAATTGCGCGATGAACTCGTGCCGATCAACCGCAAGCACAAAATCGCCGAATTACTCGAAGCGTGCTGGCACTATATCGATCAGCAAAACGGACGCAGCATCACGTTCGAGTACGTGATGCTCGACGGCGTCAATGACCACCCTTCGCATGCGCGTCAGCTCGCGGGTTTGATGCGCGGGCGCCCGGCAAAGCTCAATCTGATTCCTTTCAACGTGTTTCCGGGCACGCGCTATCGGCGCTCCAAGCCTGCGGCAATCTTAAAATTCCGCGACATCCTGAACGATCACGGCGTGATCGCGACCGTCCGCAAAACTCGCGGCGATGACATCGACGCCGCGTGCGGGCAATTGGCGGGCAAGGTCCATGACCGCACGCTGGTGCGGCTCGGGACGAAACTCTCAGCGGCGCCGCGCACTCCGGCGGAGATTCAATAATGGTGAAACCGAAATTGCCTCGCTCGAGTGCCGTGCTGGCGCTGACGGGGGCGTTAATCTTGACCGCCTGCAACCACAACCCGCCGGCTTATGAGCGGCCCGTGAGGACCTACAAAAAGGAGCCCGCCAAGGCCGCGGTCGACAATATGCAGTTGGCCATTGAGTACATGAAGCTCGGCCAACTGTCGAATTCACGCGAATGCATCGAAAAGGCGCTCAGCGAAGATGCCTCAAATCCGGATGTGCAGATGACGGCGGGTTTGGTATACGAGCGCATTAATGAAATGGCCAAGGCGGAACGCGCCTACGATGCGGCCAACCGTTTGGGAAAGGGAGACCCGAACATAGCAAATACCTACGCCGTGTTTCTTTGCCGCACGGGCAAGACCGCGGCGGGACAAAAATTATTCCTCGAAGTTGCGGTCAATCCCTTGTACCAGACGCCGTGGGTGGCATTGGGCAACGCCGGCGCGTGTGCGCGAAGCTCAGGTGATTTGGTGAATGCCGAAAATTATTTCAATCGCGCGCTCACGATACGTCCGAACTACACCGAGGCTTTGCTGCAACTGGGCAATGTCGCCTTCGACCGGGGCGACGCGGCGCAGGCGCGGGATATCGTGCAGCGCTATCTGGCGGTCAATCCGCCCACGCCGGAAGTACTGTGGCTTGGCTTTCGCGCGCAGCGCAAACTGGGTGATGCGGTAGCCGCCGCCGTTTACGCGCGGCGCGTGCAGACCGAATTTCCAAACTCAGAGCAGGCGCAGAATATGCGCAAAGGCGTCGATCGATGACCGAGCCCGCGGCACTGCCCGGATCCAGGCTCAAGGCAGAACGCGAGCGCCGGGGTTTGAGTGCCCAAAAGGCCGCCGATGAAATGCACCTGGATCGATGGGTGATCGACGCGCTCGAGGCGGATGATTATCCGCGCATCGGCCCGACGGTTTACGCCAAGGGCCATTTGAAAAAGTACGCGGCTCTGCTGGGTCTACCCGCAACCGAAATCATGGCGGGTTACGAATCGCGCCCGCCCTCGCGGGCCGACGCGCCGGCCGCCGCCGGCCCCAGCATGCTGTTGAGTACGCGCGACGATTCGCCCTCATCGGGTCGCTTATCGCTCATCCAGATCGGTGGAGGCCTTGCCCTCGCCCTGGCGCTGGGCCTCTTGTGGTGGCGTCCCTGGCATCCGCGCGCCAAGGCGCCGAGCGCATCGCCGCCGGTTGCGATGGTGCCTGCGGCGCCGGCCGACAAGCCCACCGAATCCGGCGTCGTCTTAAGTGCCACGGCCGCGCCGGTCGCGACAGAGGCACCGGCGCCGACTGCTGCGGCCGAGCCGGGCATCGTGGCTGGTGCCGATGCGTCCACGGCGCCCGTGCCGGGCGCCGGCCACGCGCGATTGCGACTGAGCTTCTCGGCGGATTCGTGGGTGGACATCCATGATGCTTCCGGAAAGCGCACCTTTGCAGGCAACGGACTTGCCAACAGCGTGAAGACCATCTCCGGAGCGGCGCCGTTGCGCGTGTACCTCGGTGTCGGCAGCGGCGTGCAGCTGGAAATCAACGATCGCGCCGTCGCGATTGGACCGCAGTTTTTTGCCGGAGACGTGGCGCGCTTCGAGGCCGGCGCCGATGGCGTCCTGCGGCGCGACTCGCATCCCGATCAAACGCACGGTGCGCCGCCGCGCAGCCCGCGTCCGCCCGGCTGAGAGGACTCTTGAGCACGATCATCGAGCCCTTGCGTGGTGTGCATGACGTATTGCCCGCGCAAATCGCAGCCTGGCAGCACTTGGAGCGCATCACACGCCAAGTTTTTGCGAGCTACGGCTACGAGGAATTCCGCGTCCCGGTGATTGAACAGACTCAGCTATTCAAGCGTTCGATCGGCGATTTCACGGACATCGTCGAAAAAGAGATGTTCAGCTTCATCGATCAGGGAGAGGACCACATAACGCTCAGACCTGAGGCGACCGCGGGCATCGTCCGCGCGGTCATTTCCAACGGGCTGCTGCGCGAGGGACGCTTGCGGGTGTGGTGCATGGGACCGATGTTCCGGCGCGAGCGACCGCAGGCAGGCCGTTTTCGCCAATTTCATCAGATCGATGCCGAAGCGTTCGGATTCGAGGGACCGGATATCGATGCGGAGATGATTCTTCTGTCCGCGAGGCTCCTGCGGCTTCTGGGCCTGCGCGACGTGAAGTTGCTGGTGAACTCGCTGGGAACGCCGGCCTCGCGCGCGGCCTATCGTGACAAGCTCACCGCCTATTTCGGCGGGCACGCCGCGTCCTTGGACGAGGACAGCAAACGCCGCCTGACGGGCAACCCCCTGCGAATCCTCGACAGCAAGAATCCGCAGATGCAGCGAATCATTGCCGGTGCGCCGCTGTTGCTCGAATCGCTCGATGCCGAGTCCCGCCGGCACTTCGAATCCTTATGCGCTCAGTTGCAGAG
>DATNKC010000243.1:0-4471 GCA_035603615.1 Steroidobacteraceae bacterium
CGTGCGGAAGCTCTCATGTCGAACCTCAACGGCGTGGCGCAGCGCACGCCCCGCGATTTCACGGGGCAGAAGCGTCAAAAAGGCTTCGAAGTCGGCGGGTTCGAATTTCTTGGTCGGCAAGAACTGCCAATTGATCGGACCCAGCTTTCCCTTGAGTTCGGTGAGGCCGCTATTGAAAAATCGCGTGATGGTGCCGCCCGCTTCGGCAAGCACCGTGCGGTTCATGGCGAAGCGCGGCGCCTTCAGTGAAAACATGAAATCATCCGGCGTTTCATCGTGCCACTTGGCGTAGCTCGCAGGCTTCTGCGAGCCGTAGTATGTGCCGTTGATCTCGATTGAGGTGAGTTGCCGGCTGGCGTGCTCGAGTTCGCGCTTTTGCGGCAATCCCTCGGGATAGAACGTGCCGCGCCAGGGTTCGTAGGTCCAGCCGCCGACGCCTATCCGGATTTTCCCCGCGGCCGCATCGCGTTTGGGCATGGCAATTACGCGACCAGGGCGTTCAGATAGTTGAAACTGATGCCGACGGACTCGAGCCGTGATTTGCTGAACGGCGGTTCCTGCTCCACATAGAATTGGCGCACGTTTGCCTGATAGGCTTTCGCCAGGAGGGTCTTCCAGTCGATGATGCCTTGTCCTACTTCGCACGGATCTTGCTGGAAGCTGAAATTCGGGCGTGTGCTGGCTTTGACGTCTTTGACGTGCATCGCCGAAAATCGGCCCGGATGGGCAGCCAATAGGGCCGCGGGATCCGCGCCGGCTGCCACCACCCAACCCGCGTCCATCTCGAATGTGACGAGTGCGGGATCGGTATGTTGTATCAATTGGGCCAGTCCCGTGCTGCCGCCGACGGGCGCGAACTCAACGTTGTGATTGTGATAGGCGAAGCGCAGCCCG
Source organism: Steroidobacteraceae bacterium (assembly GCA_035603615.1). Lineage (GTDB taxonomy): Bacteria > Pseudomonadota > Gammaproteobacteria > Steroidobacterales > Steroidobacteraceae > Bog-1198. The sequence continues at coordinate 895 of DATNKC010000243.1, forward strand.
TAGGGCTTCAGCGCCGCGGCCTTTTGATTGAAATAATCGGCGTTCCATTTCCAATCGTCCAGCGTCATCGAGGCACCGAGGCGCGCCGCCATTTTGACGCCGGTTTCACCCGGCAGCGGCGTGAGCGAGAAGCGCTCCGGTAGGTTGAACATCGGAGAAACGATAGTGCCGATCCCGAGAGCATGCGCAGCCTCCGCGAGCGCTCCGAGTTCATCGAGGTTCACACCGGTCTTGGAGTGCGGCGGAACATGGATAGACGGACATTTCAGCTGTACGCGATCGAGCGCCTGACGCCAATCATCGACAGCATGATCGGCTAGGCCGGCCAGTTCGACGGTTTTATAACCGATCTTCGAAACCGCCGCCAATGTGCCCTCAAAATCGCGCTTGAGATCATCGCCAACGGTATAGAGCTGCAGCCCTATCGGCAATCCGGTGCGCCGGAAGAAGGGCCGTGTGTTGGTCGCGCCGATGGCCCGAGCACCGAGCAGTGTTCCTATTATGAGAAACTCCCGGCGCGATATTGTAAGCATTGTTTCCCCTTTGACGGTGCCAGCGAAACAATACCCTAGAGCGCTGCCGTATGCACTAGCCTAAGCCGCTAGTCGTTGCTCGCGGCCAAATTCGCCAAAGGCCGGGCGTGGTTGAGTACCGCGTATCGCAAGAGTTGGGCGCTCGTGGTCAGATTGAGCTTTCGCTTGATTCGCTGACGGTGCGACTCGACTGTCTTGATGCTCAAGTTGAGTCGTTGCGCGGCTTCTCGAGTGCTGGCGCCGTTGCCAATCAGCTGCAAAACCTGCAATTCGCGGTTGCTGAGCCGCTCGAGCGGGTCAACCGGGAGATGCGCAGCGCCGCTGGCGAATCCGGACAGCAGGCAGTTGCTCATTGCCTCGGATACGTAGATATTCCCGTCCAGCACTCGCCGCAGTGACACCAGAACCTGTTCTGTCGACGCCTCCTTCATGATGTAGCCGCTGACGCCGAGAGCCAGCATGCGTGCGCAATAGATGGCTTCATCCAGCGCCGATAGGACCAAGATCGGCAGCTGCGGAAAGTGCGCGCGCAGATTGCGCACCAGTTCGATGCCATCGACCTGTCTTAGGCTGATGTCGCAAATCAACCCGTCCGGATGCAACCGATGGATGGCGGTCCGCGCCTCCGCGGCGCTCTCAGCTTCGCCGCAGACGGCCAGATCAGCGGCACTCTCCAGGAGATGTCGCAGGCCTTGCCGGACGACCGGATGGTCATCGACTATCAGGACGCGCCGAACGCCGGCCGCTTCGACGGTGCGCAATTGACTCTGGCTCATGAATCTACACCGCGCGCCACCAGCGCGGCGAGGGCGGCGACAATACCGGTGCGGGTTCCGTTTCTATCCTCGAGCATCGCTTCGAATCGCGCTGCGGGCTGCGGCGCACAGCAGTGATAGCCTTGCCATTGATCACACTCCAAACGCGTCACAAATTCGAGCTGCTCAGCCGACTCAATTCCTTCGGCGACGACCTTTAGCCCCACACTCCGCGCCAGAGAAACGATGGCGCGAACGATCGACTCGTCTGTGCGGCTGATCGTCACGTCTCTGATGAAGCTGCGGTCTATCTTCAGCTTGTCGATCGGAAAGCGCCGCAGGTAACTCAGGCTCGAATACCCGGTGCCGAAGTCATCGATTGCGACGCTGATTCCCATCTTGCGCAGCTGCTTCAGAACTCCAGCCGACTCCTCTGGATCGGTCATGAGCGCACTCTCAGTGAGTTCAATCTCCAGAGCGCGCGCGTCCAGCCCGGCATCGTTCAGCGCCGAATGAATCATCTGTAGAATGTTTTGATGGCGAAATTGCGTGGCGGACAGGTTGACCGCCATGGGAAATGTGCAGCCCAGTTCAAGCTGCCAGGCACGAGCTTGACGGCACGCTTCGCGAAGTACCCATTCACCGAGCGGGATCATCAGGCCTGTGTCTTCGGCGAAAGTGATGAACGAACTGGGTGCAAGCAGCCCCTTGGTCGGGTGGCGCCAGCGCAGCAGCGCTTCCACTGCCGCTATCTTCCCGGTTTTCGCCGAGATCTCGGGCTGGTAGTAGAGCTCGAATTCCTCCGCAGCCAGTGCGCGCCGTAAGTCATTCTCGAGAGCAACGCGCTCCTGCAGCGAATGGGTCATGGCCGCTCGAAAGAACAGGGCCTGGCCGCCGCCACGATCCTTGGCGATGGCCATGGCCACTTCCGCGTGATCCAAGAGCTCGTCGCAGCGACGTCCGTCATCCGGCCATACGCTCACGCCAATCGTCGATCGCAGGCTGACCTCCATGCCATTGACCCGCAGCGGCTCCTCGAACGCCGTGAGTATTGCGGTGGCAACCGATTGGGCTTCCAATCGGGCCGCGACGTTATCGATGAGGACCGCGAACTGGTCTCCGTCCATGCGCGCCAGGGTGGTCGAATTCGAAATCACAGCCGTGACGCGGCGCGCGACTTCCGTCAGAAGCCAATCCCCGACTCCGTGTCCCAGGGAGTGATTGATCGCGCTGAAATGATCCAGATCGAACACTGCAATCGCAATGGCGCGGCCGTGGCGCTCAGTGTCGGCGATCGATTTTACGAGGCGGTCCTTGAATCGCTGCCGGTTCGGTAGGCCGGTGAGCGAATCGTGGGCGGCGAGATACTGTAAGCGCGCATGGACTTCCTCGATTTCGCGCGCATTTCGTCCCGCCCGTTCCCTGACCGCGTCGCTGCAAATGGCGATTACCTGGGCGACTGCCAGCACGGCACACCCGAGTGCCGCGACCGTGATCATCTGAAGACCCGGCGTGGACGCCAGGTCCTGGCAGCAGGCACTGAACAGCACTCGCGATTGCGCGAGAGTATGCGCATTCGTGCCGATGAGCCCCGCGGCTCCTGCGAACGCGGTCAGCGCGCGGGCGCCGCGCGCTCTCCAGGATCGATCGCCACGCAGCTTGAGCCAAACCCCAAACGCCGCGAGGAAAGCAACGAAGACCAGCAAGAACGAGCTGCCAACCCATAGCAAGCCTTCGCGCATGATGAGTTCGCCTGGCAGTTCATCGAAGGCTGCGCAATGTGTTGCCTCGACTCCCACGGCCAATGCGAATGCACCGCCCGTTATTCCAGCGGTGTCCGGCTCACGGCATGCAATGAACAAGAGCGCGCAAGCTTGGCTCGATGCCGCGATGGCAAAGGTCAGAGCGGGCCACGACATGCCCAAACTTAATTGCCCGGGCATCCGGATGGCCAAGACTTGCACGAAGTTCAGGGTCCAGAGGCCGAATCCCAGGGCCAGAGAGCTGAGCAGCAAAATGCACAGGCCGCCGCGCGAACGCGCGAGCGAGGACTGCACGGCCAGCGCCAAGGTCGCGCCCGACAGCAGCAAACCTAAGCACCCTGCGAGGGCCAGCGTCCAGACTTCCGTTGTGAGTTCAAACATGCTTCGCTCCCTGCGTTGGCACGGTTGCCAATTGAGCCCGCCACCCTACGGGCCCGGCGCGATGCAGCACATCGAGAGAACTGTGTATTCGGCGCGGGAAAGTTCTGTAGCGCGCCTGTGCGGATTAACGCGGCGCTACATAATG
>DATNKC010000244.1:0-4039 GCA_035603615.1 Steroidobacteraceae bacterium
CGGTCAACGTAGCGTCCGGCAACGCAAATGCAGGCATGCCTCCCGGCGTGCCGTTAGCAATGATCGCCTTGATTTGCGCATCGCTCAGACTGCGAAGGTGCGCATTATTTGCCAGTCGCGGAGCGCGGTCGCCCCCGACGCCGCCGGAACCGTGGCAAGCAGCGCAAGTTTTTTCGAAGAAACTATCACCAGCTGCTGTTTTTGGATCGGCGACGGCGGCGGCCGAGAGTAGCTGCAGCGTGACTAGCGCCAAGAACGCACCGCCGCGCAGATTTGGCAAAAGCGCGCGCATGACGTCCTAAAACGCTCTCATATCGCCGTATATAAACACGTTCTATTTCACGCTACAAGATGCTGTCCTAACATATGGCAATATGCCACAATCGGGCGGCAATCGAAATGGATGCGGAACCACCGTCCCGTGAATAAAAATCGAATCCGACCTGGAGTCCCGGCGCGCGATGGCGCCGTCGATCGGCGCTCGGTGTTACTCGCCGGCGCTGCCGCGGTAATTTCTCTCGCGGCACGCGCCGCACCGAGACAGACTGACGCGATTCCGATCATCGACACCCACATCCACCTCTTCGATCCTAATCGGCCGCAAGGGGCGCCCTATTTCGGGCCGGCGAATTCCCCGACGAGCAAGACCGGCGCATTCCCGGATATTTATCAGCGGCTGGCCGCACAACTCGGAATTGTCGGCGCGCTCGAGGTGGAGGCTAGTCCCTGGTTTGAGGACAATTTATGGGTCCTCGAAGTGTGCGCCAAGAATGACATCATGGTCGGGGTTGTCGGCAATCTTCGTCCGGAAGTGCCGGAATTTGCCGAGTATCTCGAGCGCTATCATAAGAACCCTTTATTCCGCGGTATTCGTTACGGGAACCTCTGGAACTACAACCTCGTCGAGCAGGCGCGGAATCCCGCATTCATCGCCGGACTCAAACTGCTTGCGCAAGCTGATCTGGTTCTCGATACCGCGAATCCGCAAGTGGATCTTCTGGAAGCGATTGTGCATGTAAACGATGAGGTGCCGGATTTGCGGATCGTGATCGATCACTTGCCCAGCTTCGAGCCGGCATCCGATCTTGCGGCTCGCTACGCCGCCGTCTTGCTCGAGTTGCGGCAGCGATCGAATATTTATTGCAAATTATCCGAAGTGATTCATCGCGTCGATGGCAAAGTAAGTTTGGCGCTGGCCAGTTATCGGCCGCGGCTCGATCATCTTTTCGAAATTTTTGGTGCCGATCGGGTCTTGTTCGGCAGCGATTGGCCCAATAGCGACTCGGTGGCAACCGTCGAGAGTATTGTGGGAATCATGCGCGAATTTTTCGCATCCAAGCCGCGCCTGGCCGCGCAGAAGTATTTTTGGATGAACTCGGTGCGCGCCTACAAGTGGGTCAAGCGCGCTGCAAACCAACCCACGCTCAGTTAGAGGAACGCAACGTGTTTATCAAATCAATCCTGCCGGCAGTAGTACTCGGCTTTTTTGCTCTGTCGATAGGAGCAGCCGATCAGCCGGCATCCGCCGATCACGGGGCAGGCGCCCTCTATCTCACTCAGCAGCAGCTGGCCGCAAAGTTGCAAGCCGCGATCTCCGCTGCCTCAGATCCTGCACTGTCGCCTATCGGCGTAACGGATCAGTATTCGATCAATGAAGTGCATCGCGCGAAGGCCGGCGCTCCCGCGGTGCACGTGGGTTGGACGGAACTGCATTTTATTGTGAGCGGCAGTGCGACCTTCGTCACCGGCGGGACCTTGACGCCGGCGAGCGGCGGCCCGGGAAGCGTTCTTCAAGGCGGCGTCAGCAAAAAAGTAAGCAAAGGGGATGCAATCCTGGTGCCCTCGAATACACCCCATTGGTACAAGGAGGTAAACGGACTGACGTATCTCGAGGTCCGCTTCCTCAATCCACCGCCGGCGGGCGACGCCCACCAGGCTCAACCCGTGCGATGAGCACATGGTTGGGATCGATGAACAACCACGCCACTGCACCGCATAGACAGACCAGAGCAGCGACACCGAAGGATGCCGTCCACCCGTAGGCATTCGCAATCACCGGCGTGATGTAGGCCGTCACTGCACCGCCGATCTGCGAGCCCATATTCATGACCCCCGACAGTGTGCCCGCAGACCGCCCGCCGATGTCGGCGCTTAGCGCCCAAAACGCGCTCTGCGCAAAATATAGGGCACCCGCACCGCCGGCCAAGACCATCGCCGCCACACGCGCGTCATCGACCTGAGTTGCCAACCAAACGAAGGCACTGGCGATGAGCAGGCTCAACCCGGCGACACCGCAGCGCGCGGCGCGCCTGCCGACATATGGAAGGATTTTGTCCGAAAACAGTCCGCCGAGAGATGAGGCGAGCGCCATGGCGATGAAAGGCAACGTTGCGTAAAAGGCGCTCGTTTTCAAATTCAGACCACGCACGTCCGACAGGTATTTGAAGAACCATGTGAAAAAGATATAGGCGACGTAGCCGTAGCAGAAATAGCTCAGCGTCAACAGTGCAACCTGACGATCGGCGAGAATCTGGCGCACTCCGGGTCCGCGCTGCGCATGCAGGGTCTGAGGCGGCAGTGAGTTTTGGATATAGGCCGCTTCGGCGGCGCTCACCGCGCGGTGCTCTGCGGGACGATCGCGTACCACCAGCAACCAAAGCACTCCGGCGGCGACGCCAATCATTGCACTCACCCAAAAAGCCCAGCGCCAGCTGTGTTGCAACATGATGAAGGTAATGAGGGGCGGCGCCACGCCTCCGCCGACCCCGACGCCGGCAAAGATCAAGCCGTTGGCGAGGCCGCGCTCTCGCGACGGAATCCACATCGCGACCAGCCTATTGCTTGCGGGGAAAATCACGGCTTCGCCGACACCCAACAAAAACCGCACAGCCAGGAGAATACCCATGGCGCCGCGGACATGAGCAGGAACAAAGGGCACGAGCGCCGTGAACACACTCCACCAGAATATGGCGATCGCGATTACGCGAGTGGGGCCAAAGCGATCTGCAATGAAGCCTGCCAGCGGCTGCGAGAATGCATAGCCTGTAATGAACGAACTAAAAACGACGCCCAGCTGCACGTTGCTGAGATGAAAATCTCTCTGCACAAACGAGGCCGCGATGGAAATATTGTTTCGATCGAGATACGAAACCGCGGCGACCACGAACACACACGCTATGATGAGCCATCGCACGGCACCCACAGCCTTGGGTGCCACGGCGTTGCCCGGAATGTGTTCGACGCCGCTTGTTGTGAACTCAGCCATAATGATCTTTGAGAGTAATCCTACATATTAGTACAATGTATCTAATTGTGATACGCATCCATTCCTATGCCGATGGAATCGTGTTATGGGGCGAGCCTGGCGGTTTGATGCGATCAACTCAATCCCCTTGACGGCATTGTAATTCGGCCCATATTCTCAGAATGTGGGAAAAGGACTCGATTCGCAACGTGTCAGGCGAAGGACGCATAAGGACGGGGTCAATGAAACGAGAAAGCGCAGCGGACGCACCAGGCGCCGACGGAACCGAAAACACCAAGGGACAAGCCTCGCTCGCGGGGACTCAGACCTTGGTCCGGGGACTCGAAGTCATCGATGCGGTCGCCGCCGGCGCGACCGGCCTTGCGGAGTTGGCGGCGGCCGTGAGGTTGACGCGCAGCACCACGCATCGCTTGGCAGCAGCACTAATAGAGCGGCGCTTCTTGAATTTTTCGCGCCGCGACGGCTATGCGCTGGGGCCGAAGCTTTTGGAACTGGGCTATCTCGCCGGACGGCAAATGGACTTGCCTCGTGTTGCCCGCGAGCCCCTGGAGTTACTGGCGGCTAACACGGGCGACACCGTTCATCTTGGAGTGCTCGATGGGTCAAGAGCACTCTATTTGGACAAAATTTCGGGAATTCGCCGGGTCGCGATCAGTTCGAGAATTGGAGAGCGGCAACCGCTGCGCTCGACGGGGCTGGGCAAGGCCCTGATTCTCGATGCCGATGAAAAGCGCTGGCGCGAATACTATGACTACGAAGCACGCCTGGGTAACG
>DATNKC010000245.1:0-3034 GCA_035603615.1 Steroidobacteraceae bacterium
CTCGCCGCGGTCGACCAATGAAGGTATCGTGACCCGCAACGTCACTTGCCGTTCGAACTGCGATCGAGACGTACCAATGGCGGCGGGCTGAGGATCCAAAACGTAGAAGTGATCGGGCTGGTGCGTCACGCAACCGGCGAGCAGAAGTCCTGAGAGAGCCAGCTTGAGCGATTTCATGGGGGGGAACCTGCGGGTTTGCCGCGTAGCAAGGACTCCGGATGGCGTTCGAGATAGTCGACCAAGGCACTGATCGATTTTGCGGCACGCGATACCTGCAGGAGCGTCGAACCCAAGTCATTTTCCAAGGGTGCATCCTGGCCAAGCAATTCCTTGGCGTTTTTCAGCGCAGCCTGTGCTTCGGCCAATGTGCTCTGGATCTGCGGCGCGAGATTCGTGTCGACGTTGTGCAACAATTGATCTGCGCTCTTGAGCGTCTGGTCGAGCGAATTCATGGCGCCCAACAAGCGCGCCGATAGCTGATCGAAAGGCACTTTGCTGAGTTTTTTCGCAATCACGCCCACGGAGTCTTGGATGTCATCAAGGCCGCCGGAGATCGTCGGAAAAATTGCCGGTTGTTCATTCCAGACGACTTTTTCCCGGGACACATCGTGGTGCATATCCAAGGAGATAAACTTCTGACCGGTCAACAGATTGCCGGTCTTCAATTCCGCGCGCAGGCCATGCGCAACCAAGCTGTCGATCAGTTTGCGGCTGTCGATGGGCGGCGGATGTCCGGAAGCGGCCGCGGCGGCGTGTTGTGCCCGCCCTCGCAATCTTTGAGGATAGAGTTCCACCACCACGGGAAACGCCAGGAGGCCCGCGCGTTCGTCGTACTCTACGTCGACGCTCTTTACTTCGCCGACCGTAATGCCCTGCAGATCCACCGGCGCGCCGGCGGATAGACCTCGCAGTGTGCCGCCGAAATACATCACGAAGTCGCGAATTTCAATCTCGGTCGGGCGCATCGCGCGATCTTGGTCATTGAACAGCGTAAATGCGGTGTCGGCGACGACGCGTGCCGTCGGCACGCCGGACGGACTTCCAAATGCGACGCCGCCTTCAAGAATCGATGCGAGCGATTCGGTGCGCAGTTTGACGCCGTCTGCATTGACGGACATGTCGATGCCGCTCGCCTGCCAAAATCGCGTCTCGCCGGTTACGTAGGCGTCAAAGGGCGAATTGATGAACACCTTGATCGTCACTCCAGCGCCGCCCGGATCCAGGTTGTAGCCTACGACTTGGCCGGCGGTGATGTGTCGATAGAACACCGAGGAGCCGATGTCCAATGATCCCAAGTCATCCGCGTGCAAAATGAATTCGCGCCCCGGCAGGTCCGCCGTCACGATGGGTGGGACTTCCAGGCCGACGAAGTGGTCGCGTTTTACCGCTGAGTGACCGACATCCACGCTGATGAAGGCGCCCGATACCAGCGTCGCCAGTCCTGACACCCCGGCGCCGGATACTCGCGGCCGCACCACCCAAAAGCGCGTATCCGCGACCAGGTAGGCGCTGGCGTTACGATGGATGTCCGCCGTTACGATCACTTCCTTGCGATCATCGCCGACTTGAATGTCGCGAACCTCGCCGATATCGACATCCTTGTAGCGTACTTTTGTCTTGTTGACCTCCAGACCTTCGGCATTTTCAAAGCGTATTTCGATCGAAGTGCCTTGCGCAATTTTCTCCCGAATCACCACGAAGCCGCCCACCAGAACGACCACCGCCGGCAGGATCCACACCAGCGGCAGGCGTCCCCAAGCGGATCGCGCCGGCACCGCTGCCGGCAGCTCATCAAGATTCGGGTGCGGCCCATCGCTCACGGCGGCGCCTCCCAGAGCAATCGCTCATCGAAGGTGCGGGCCGCGAATGTGGTGAGCACGACGACGGCGGCGAATGCCAACGCGCCCCAGCCGACCGATACGAATGCGAGAGATCTGATTTGTACCAGCGCAACCAGAAGCGAGATGGCGTAGACATCGAGCATCGACCAGCGTCCTATGAATTCGACCATGCGGAATAGCTCGCTTCGCTGCGTCCGGTAGCGAGGCGAGCGGCGCCACACTGAAAAGACTACCACGCCAAGGGAAAGGATCTTCAAGAGCGGCACGACAATACTGGCGATGAATACCAGAACGGCGATGGGCCAGGATGACTGCAGCAATACCAAAACGCCACTCATGATCGTATCCTGCTCGTCGTCAAAAATCGTGCGGGTGTACATGACTGGCAGGAAGTTGGCAGGTATGTACAGAATCGCCGCGCACACGAGCAACGCAGCGGTCGCCGCCAGACTGTGCGGCTTGCGTTGAAAGAGATGCGCATAGCAGCGCGGACAGCGTGGATGCGGCACCTGCAGCGCGCGCACCGTGGCGCGACACTGCAAACAAACCAAGAGCCCTAAGCTCCGCCCGGTCGGCGCCTCGCTCACGTGCGGTTCCTGTCGACCCAACGCCAGAATTGCCCTGGCGTCGTGCGGCTGGTCAAGGCCGCAAGCGTCAGCATGAGCAATCCACAGGACCACAGCGCGACTCCGGGGACGACGCGTGCGTATGCCGAGAGCCGCACCAGTGCCACCAACACGCCCAGCATGAATACTTCGACGAAGGTCCACGGGCGCACCTGCGCCAGCAGCCGAAATATCGTGTTCTGGCCCGGCGCTTCGCGGGCACTGCGCAGGGGAAAGAGCAAATACAGGAGGCTGGCAATCTGCAGAAACGGTCCGACCACGGTTGTCGTGAACACCAGCGCGGCGAGGCCGGCGTGGCCTTGGGCGTAGAGTCCTAAGGCCGCTCCCAGCAGAGTGGTGGCGCGCGTCGTCCCGTTCACCTGGATCGTGACCAGAGGATAGGCGTTGCTCAGGAAAAACAGCACGAGGGCGCAGATCGCGAGCGCGATCGCGGTGTCGATGTTGCCATTCTCAGGACGTTGCAACGGTGCACGGCAACGGGAACACCGGGTGCCCACGGATGCTGGGGCCATACCGACCCGGTGTGCCAAGTCACACGACGGACAAACGATAACCGACGACATTCAA
>DATNKC010000246.1:0-7087 GCA_035603615.1 Steroidobacteraceae bacterium
GCCGGCCAGCAATGCCGATCCCGCGGTCGAGGTGGAGCGCGCGGAGTGGGAAGAGGACTCGAGCGATCGCTTGGAATTGGCGCTCGAAAAGCTCGATGAGCGCAGCCGGAGCATTTTGAAGCGGCGCTGGATGACGGACGACAAGGCGACGTTGCATGAATTGGCCGATGAGTACGGCATTTCTGCTGAGCGCGTGCGCCAGGTTGAGTCGAATGCCATCAACAAGCTGAAGGGCTTGATGGCCGCCGCTTAAGGTTTCCTGGTTTGACGTATTTGAGCCGCCGACTGCTCGGCGGCTTTTTTATGGGGGTTCGCCGCGTATCGGCTAAGATCGCACACACGCGGATAAAGGGGGACACCGTGATGCCAGCAACCTTATCGGCACTGATCCTATTGACGGCGATTCTGGGGGCCGGCTGCGCGAGCCAGGCGACCAACCCGAAGACCGCTTCGAGTACCGGCCAGCTCGCCACCACCGACGCCCAGCGATTGACGATCGCCAGAAATCTCAATCTCAAGGTGGTCGACAAGGACGGCCAGCAACTTTTCTGCCGGTCGAACCTTGTCACGGGTTCCCACCTCCAGCGCGACACCACCTGCTATACAGCTGACCAGCTCGATAAGATGCAGGCGCAGCAGCAGCGCGACTTGGATCAACTTCAGCTCAGGAGCGCTGCGGGCGGGATTCGCAATCCCTAGCGGCCCATTTGAGTTGCCTTCGATAAGAGCGTACGGTTTCCTCATGCGCACCGCCGAGCAATGGCTGGACGAATACGGATCGAGCCACCGCAACCCGACCAATGAGGCGCTGCATTGGATTTGCGTTCCGGTGATTCTGTGGTGCGTGCTGGGCCTGTTGTGGATTACCCCCTTCCCCAGCGCAATTCGCGCCGCCGTCCCATTCGCAAACTGGGCCACCGTCATCACGCTATTTGCGGTCATCTACTACGGGCTGCTGTCGCTGCCACTCGCTCTCGGCATCCTGCCGCTGCTGATGCTCATGTTGTGGTCAATCGATGCTGTGAATCACAACGGCTTGGCGCCGCTTTGGCTGATCTGCGTGACGCTGTTCGTTCTGGCGTGGATCGGCCAGTTCGTCGGCCACGCCATCGAGAAGAAGCGCCCGTCCTTTTTCAAGGATCTGCAGTTTCTGATGATTGGGCCGATGTGGCTGCTGGCGAACGTGTACCGCAGGCTGAGGATTCACTTTTAGAACCAATCAGCTGCGCCGGCGACCCCACAAGCCAAGGCAGCCCAAGCCTGAGAGCAGCAGTGGCAATGCCGCCGGCAGCGGCACGGGAGTGACGTCGAGCTGCCCGCTCAAACTGCCATTTTGCGCGCCGGTCTCCTGACCGATGATCTCGAGGACGAACTCGCCGCCATTGGCCAGCTGCGTGTTTGGCACGGTGGTGCTGGCGACGGGATTTGTGCCGCTGGAATTGACACTAGTCGACCAATTGCCCATGGATCCGCTGGACAGAGCCCCGGTGGAACCCAGCGTGAGATTGGTGATGCCGTTGGCGCTGTATTCGTACAGACGCGCCGACAGGTTTTCGATTCCCACCGTCGAACTGAGATTCAACGAGAACACGAATGCGTTTGCCATCGCCGGCGGTACGTCGATCACGTAGGAGCTAACGAAGCCATAGCTGTTGCCGTTGATTTGGTTGGGAGCGGCGAATGACGCGTTAGGGGCCGTGAAAGTCTGCGAGAAAAGAAAGCTTCCCGCACCGGCCCCGGTGAGGTCGTTCACCTGGATTCCGACACCGTTGTTGACTCCGCTCCCCGTGATGGTGGTCGGCGTCTGTCCAGGTCCGGTCGAGAACCAACCTTGGCCAGGCAACAGGGTGCCGCCCGGCGAAATGCTTGTGAGAGTGTCCGCCTCTGCCGCGCCCGCAGCCAGAAACACGGCCGCAGCAATCGAAAAGGCGATGCGAAATGTCATAGAACCTCAAGACCCGGTTTTTGAAGGCGCTCAACTGCTGGCAGAGTAGGCTGATCAGGTAACACGGGTTCGCATGGTATGTTTACCGTTGCGTGACACGCGCCGCGCCGCGGGCATCAAAAACCTGATGCTCGCAGCCATGGCCAGAATCACCAGCAGCAGCGAATCCGCCGAACCCCCGCCACCCGACTTCGAAGGAGGCGCGGCTGTTGCCGTCACCGTCACAGATTGCACTGCGGAGCCGCCGGGTCCGGTACACGTCAGTGTCAGGGTCGCCGTCGCGGTGATGACCACGGCCAGAGTTCCGCTGGTGGGCTGGCTGCCGGTCCAGACTGAAGCGCCGCCTGCCATGCAAGCCGTCGCATTTTGGCTGCTCCAGGTCAGTTGCACGGTCTGCCCGGCAGCTACGGACGAGCTTGCGGCGGTAAAGCTCACGGTCGGCGCGGTCGAGCTGACATTGACCGAATACAAGCCATATCCCACCGGATCGGGAGAGGCCACAAACGTGAGCACGTATTGACCAGGCGAAATGGCGACCGGAAACGTGCCGCCGCCGTAGATTTTGCCCAGGACCTGGCTGCCGCTCGACAGCACCATTGCGAGATTTTGGAAGGCCTTCGGAAAGGCCAGATCGGCCAGGGTGACGTTGTACGCGCCCGAGGTGCCGACATTGACAATCTGCGTGTCGAAAACACCGCCGACGGCCTGCGTTTGATCCAACAAGACTTGGGGGGTGGCCGCGGTGGTCGAGACGGTGACGCCGAAAATTCCGTTGCCATTCTGCGGTGGCTGAGCGTTCACCAACACGATCGCATTTCCAGTCTGAGCGGTGAAGTTGCCGCCCGAAGTCTGCGGTAACACAACACCGTTTTGCGCCACCGTGGCGCTCAGCGCCCCCAATTGCGACGGAAACTGAAAATCAACCGCGGCCAGACTATACGTTGCCGCGGCGGGCAGATTCACGACAAAGGCAAAGTCCATCGATCCGGAGTTGGCCGCGGGATTGACGACTTGAGTCGTTGACAACAAGGCAGCCGTGCTGCTCGTGAGGTTCAATCCATAGACACCCGGCTCGGCTCCTGGAACCGCATACGTCCAGACATCGAGTTGTCCGGAGGGCGCCAACGCAATGGGAAGAGTCCCGGCCGCGTTGAGCGTGCCAAGAGCGATCCCTCCGGAAGTGACCGCGACGCCCAGTCCGGTCAGCGGCGCGGGATAGCCGAAATCATTCAGCGTCAGCGTGAGCGGTTGCGCGGCAGGATTGGCGACGATGGTGGCGGGCGGCAATGCACCGACCGGAATGCTGCGATCGAACACAACGGCGTTGGCTGGGTCGACGATGTGGAGTCCGTACAGGCCCGCTTTAAGATTCGCGTCGGCCGAGGCCGCGGCCAAGAGCTGGTAGGTCGTACCTGCGGCAAGACTGAGCTGCACCGGAGATCCGGCGGAAATGATACCGCCGACTTGGGTGCTTCCCTGGGTAATGATGGCTGACACCGATGAGAGCGGGACAGGAAAGGCATCGTCGCTCAAGGTAATCGTGTAAATCCCCGCCGAGGTCGTCGTGAAATTCGTACTGAGGGTCGCCGTACCCGTAGAAGTAGCCGGGCTCGGCGTGGTGAGGCTGTCCGAATAGGAATAATCCGGCACGCAGGTGCGCGGTGCCGGGTCTGCATCACGCGTGACACAGACCCCAAAACTTCCAAACTGCTGGACGCTATCCGGCGCGCCGACGACGTACAACGTGTAATTGCCCGCCGCCGCCGGTAACGCGACCGTTGCGGTGTGGGTGGCATCGACTGTTGCGCTGCCTACCAGCGTGTCACCCAGCGTCACCGCGATCTCGAGCGTGCTGAACGTGGCCGGTGTCTGAAAATCGGTCAAGGTCACCGTGAGGGCCTCGGCCGTCGGGTCGGTGAAAGCGTGTTGCGACGGCGCGGGATTCGCCGGCAATCCCACGACGTTGGTTTGATTCAATATCGTGTCGGCCCGCGCGCCTCCTGAGAAGCACGTGCCGATCAACCATACGCTCGTGAGCGTCGCTAGCAAGCGCTGCATACAAATCCCCTCTCTCGTTGTCCTTATGATTTCGCGGGCAGGATGTTTGCCGAAGCGTCCTTGGGCAATTTGTCCAAAGTGGCCTTGGCTTCATCCATGCCCGGAAACTTCTTGCCGGATTGCAGCGATCGCGTGAGGCTCTCGCGTGCCGCTTCCGGTTGGCCCGCCAGGGCTTCGGCCATACCCAAGTGATACAACGGAACCGGCGAATTCGATGCCTTTGCCGACGCGCTCTGCAGTGCGGCGACCGCTGCCGCCGCTTCACCGCGTTTGTACAAAACCCAGCCATAGGTATCGAGAAAGTTCGGGTTGGCTGACGAAGCAAATCGCGCGGAGAGTTCCTTGGCGCGCTGTAGATCGGCCGGATCCTTTCTGTAGGTCACCAAGAGCATCGCTAAATTATTGATGGCGATGTCCGCCTGCGGATTACGGTGCAAAGCGGCCTCGTATACCCGCACTGCGGCGTCGAGATTGCCCGTATGCTCGTAGAACAGCGCGAGCTGCAACTCCAATTCATCCGGTATCGCCGCATTGGCAATCCCCGCTTGCAGCGTCGCGGCCGCGGCGTCGTCGCGATGATCCTGGGCCTGCGCTGCCGCGAGATTACGATAAGGCACCCACCACTTCGGCGCCCGCTCAATCGCCGTCTTGAACGCAACCATCGCTTCGGCGGGATGTTGCGCTGACAGCAGCACATCGCCCTTGATGTTGGCGGCCAGCGGCGTTTCGGGGTAGCGGGCGATGACATCGTCGAGGCGCTTGAGGGCTTCAGGTGTCCGCTTCAGCTCCACCAATACCCGCGTGAGGCCTTCGAGCGGCTCCGCGAGTTCGGGCTGAGCATCAAAACCCATTGAATAAGAACGCAGAGCATCGGACAGCCGCTTGTCAGCCTCCGCCGCTTCGCCCTGGTAGAAATATCCAAGACCCGATTTCGGCTGAGCGGCAACCAGTGCGTCTGCGGAGGCTCTTGCGGCGACCAAATCCTTCGTAGCGATTGCGATCTTGAACTGCGTATCGAGCGCCGCCACGTTGTTTGGCTGCTGCTTCACCAACTCATCGATGACCGGTTTGGCCTGTTCGGCCTTACCGAGTTGCGTTAACAATTGCGCGAAATCCAGGCTCGCACTCGAATCTTGTGGATTCGCTTCGACCGCGCGACGCATGGTCTCTTCGGCCAAGGCAGGCTCGCCATTGGCCAGGTGAGCGCGGGAGAGAGATCGCATGACGCCGACGGCGTTCGGCTGATCGCGCAGCACGGAGCGCAGGTCCGCGATCGCGGTGCGCGGATCTTTCTGCGTCAAGGCAAGGCTGCCACGCATGATCAGCGCGTCATCATCGCGCGGGCTCTTCGCCAACACCTCTGCCAGCAGCTTTTCCGCTCCCGCAATATCATTCGATTGAACACGCAGCGACGCCAGTCGATTGCGCGCCGAAAGGCCCGGTGCCTCGAGCTTCGCGTCCTCAATCACCTGTTTGTACACCGCTTCGGCTTTCGAGACTTCCTTGGCCTGTTCGTAGAATTGCGCCTGCACGAATTTCAAGTCATAGTCTCGCGGGCTCGCGGCGATCATGACATCCAACTCATGCACGGCAGCTTCGCGGCCGCGCCGCGCCGCGAGAAATTCGATCAACGCCGTCTTCAGTTCCCGCTCATCGGGAATCGTCTTGATCGCGTCGCGAAGCACGCGCTCCGCCTCGTCAATATGATCGGTGCGCGAATAGAATTGTGCCAACCTCAGGCGATGCGATTTTTCCTTCGGTTTCAGGCGCACGAGATCGAGCAGCAAGGCTTCCGCCTCCGCCTGGTGACCGAGACTTCCGTCGAGCTGCGCAAGCACCAGGCGCAAATCGACCGTGTTGGGATTTCGCTTGATGGACTCCTGCAGAAGCGTCTGTGCTTTCGCCGTTTGGTTTTGCGCCTTGTAGACTCCGGCGAGAACCGAGACGGCGTCTTCGCTGTCCGGCGCCAGCTGCACCGCGCGTTCACCATCCTTCAAAGCGCCATCTGCGTTCTTGAGCTGAATTTCCGCCGCCGCGCGCACCGTGAGCAGCGCCGCGTCGTCCGGGTGTTTTTCCAAACCCGGTTTAATTGTCTCCAGGGCCCGATCGGGCGAACCCGCCAACACGTAGATTCGGCCCAAACTGCTGCGCGCGACAAAATTTTCCGGGTTGCTGTCAATGGCAGCTTGATAAAATTGTCCCGCCTCGCGCAAATTGCCCATTTTTTCGGCGACCACGCCATTCTCGTAGCGGGCTTCACTGTCCACCGGCGCAATCTGCAGCGCGTTGCGAAATTCGACACGCGCTTTTTCGAAATTACCGGCGGCGAGGAAGGATTGCCCCTTTTCGAGATGTTTAATTTTTCGGGATTGCGCTCCGCCGCAGCCGGCCAGCACGAGCGCGGCCAGACAAAAAACCGGCAGCAGCGTACGGCGTCTTAGGACGAGGACTGACATTGGAGCATCCCGGGTCGCGAGTGGGCAAAAAGTATACGAACGGTAAATGACGTGCGCATGACACGGCGACTACGCCACCAGTGGCCGCACGACCAGTCCGGCCAGTACGCTGGCCGCCGCGATTCGTACCCACACCGCGCGGCGCTCCGACGAGGTCACGAGCATTTCCAGCGCGTAGAACAAGATCACGAGTTTCGCGATCGCCAAGGCGCCGCCATGCGGCAGATGCAGCGTATCAAGCAGGCTTGGGACGACCAACGCCATGAATAGTACGATGAGATCGAGCGGTGTCAGCAGAAAGCGCCGGTCGTTGTACAAGCGCAGCCGCACCGCCGTCGCCACGGCGGCTACAGCAATTGCCGCCCAGCCCAGCGCGGACAGTAAGCGGTTCGGCGGGAGCACCACGGCATCCAGATAGACGAGCGCGGTCGCAGTCACATAAAGCGCGCCTTTTTCGATGAGATTCAACGGAGCTCCGCGCAGCACTGCGGAGCATCCGATCACTACGGCGAGCAGCGCGACGATCAAGATCCGGAAGTCGCCGCTCAAGGTGGCAGTTTCGACCACAATGAGCGTCGCATAGACGCCGACCGCAGTTGCGATGGCGGCATACGAAAGCAGCGGCAGC
>DATNKC010000247.1:0-4474 GCA_035603615.1 Steroidobacteraceae bacterium
GACGAAAATCGTCGACAGCCAGAAATGCCACGTGGCCAACTTCATGCTGTACATGTGGCCGGTCCATTTCGGGAGCCAGTAGTAGACCGCGCCCATGATGGCGAAAATGGCCCCGGGTACCAGCACATAGTGAAAGTGCGCCACCACGAAGTAGGTCTGGTTGTATTGGAAGTCGACCGGCACGATCGCCAGCATGACGCCGGAAAATCCGCCGATGGTGAACAGGAACAGGAACGATAGTGCGAACAGCATGGGCGGTTCGAAGGTCAGCGAACCGCGCCACAGCGTCGCCGTCCAGTTGAACACTTTCACGCCCGTTGGCACCGCGATCAGCATGGTGGACATCATGTAGAACAATTGCGCGGCCACCGGCATGCCGTCGACGAACATGTGGTGTCCCCACACGATGAACGACAGAAACGCGATCGACGCGATGGCGTAGATCATCGAGGTCGCGCCAAACAAGGGTTTGCGCGCAAAGGTCGGCAGGATCTCCGAGATGATGCCGAAGGCCGGCAAAATCATGATGTACACCTCGGGATGCCCGAAGAACCAGAAGATGTGCTCGAACATCACCGGGTCGCCGCCGCCCGCCGCATTGAAGAAGCTGGTCTTGAAGAAATGATCGGTCAGCAGCATGGTGACCGCGCCCGCGAGCACTGGCATCACGGCGATCAGCAGGTAGGCGGTGATCAGCCACGACCAGCAGAACAGCGGCATCTTCAGCAGGTTCATGCCGGGCGCGCGCATATTCATGATGGTCACGATGATATTGATCGCGCCCATGATCGAGGAGGCCCCCATCATGTGAATCGCGAAAATCAGCATGGGGAACGCGTCGCCGGTCTGCAGGGACAGCGGCGGATACAGCGTCCAGCCCGCCGCCGCCATGCCGCCCGGCACGAACATCGTCGACAGCAACAGGGTGAAGGCGAAAGGCAGCAGCCAGAAGCTCAAATTATTCATGCGCGGCAGCGCCATGTCCGGCGCGCCGACTTGCAAGGGCACCATCCAATTCGCCAGTCCGACGAATGCCGGCATGACCGCGCCGAAAATCATGATCAGCGCGTGATTGGTGGTCAACTGATTGAAAAACACCGGATCCATGAGCTGCAGGCCGGGCTGGAAGAGTTCGGCGCGGATCCCCATCGCCATCGCGCCGCCGATGAAGAACATGATCAGGCTGAACACCAGGTACATCGTGCCGATGTCCTTGTGGTTCGTGGCGAAGATCCACCGCTTGATCCCGGTGGCCGGACCATCGTGGTGATCATGATCGTCGTGTGCGTCGTGGGCGGTGTTGCTCGCGTGAACGTTGGCCATAGTCAGATAGCTCTCTTAAGAAATTGCTGCAATCAATTCGGTAATGCTTGCGCGGTGGGCGGCGCGGCGGCCGGTGCCGGAGCGGGCAGCGCAGCTTGTTTCGCGGCCGCCTTCTGGATTTCCACCCACTTCTTGAATTCGTCCGGGGTGCGCACATCGACCACGACGGGCATGAAGCCATGGTCGCGGCCGCACAGCGCGGCGCATTGTCCGCGGTAGATCCCCTCCTTGCCCGGATCCACCTTGAACCACAACTCATTGACGAAACCCGGAATCGCCGCGCGCTTCGCGCCGAAATCGGGAACCCACCAGGCATGAATGACATCCTGCGAGGTCAGGAGCAGGCGCACTTTGGTACCGCTGGGTATGACCAAGGGCTTGTCGACCTCCAGCAGATAGTTCGGCACCGATTTCGGATCGATGCCGGAATTGACCTGGCGTGCGAAATTCGAATCCCGTGCCAGGGTGGAGAAGAAATCCACGCCCTCCGCCGAGTCCATATAGGAGTACTCCCATTTCCACTGGTATCCGGTGACGCGGATGGACAACTGGGAATTGCGGGTATCTTCTTGCTTGAGGATCAGATCGGCCGCGGGGATGGCCATGACCACCAGAATCACCACCGGAATGATGGTCCAGATGACTTCCACCTTGGTGCTGTGAAGCATGCTGGTGTCGGCCACCGCGCCTTGTGAGTGGCGGAATTTGACCAGGGCATAAATCATCGCACCGAAGACGACGATCGCGATGCCGACACAGATCCAAAAGACCTCCATGTGCAGGCCATACATGTCGCGAGCCAGGTCGGTCACGCCCGTGGGCAAGTTGTAGCCATTCGAGGTGTTGGCGCCGGCGGTGCCGGCCAACCCTAAAGCGGCCAGGCACAGCGCAGCGGCCGAAATCAACCTTCGCGGCCGGGAGGTGCTGTGATCGATGCCTAAATTAACTCTCATCTAAACGGATCCTCTATTTCGCGAACAAGCGGCGGTGATTCGTTCACGCCGCCGACCAATCTACCCAAACGCTCCGCCAGCAAGCGGCGATCTTCCTCGGTCAGGAAGCTGCCGACCTCGTAGGCTCGTCCGTGACTCTCGATCGTCAGCCGGGTGGTGCCGAGGCGCCGTTGCGGACTGCGAAGTCTAACCTTCGCCCAATGCCTCGCAAACTCCTGTTTTGCTTCGCCATGCCGCGATCGGGTCACAAGATGGATCCAAGAATCGCTAATAAGCACCGTTTGGGTGTAATTCCGGCGCTGCATGCTGGCGTGCAAGGCTATCCCAAGGACCAGCATCTCTAAAGCCCAAAACATTAAAACCGGCCAAAATCCCTGTAGGACGAAGAAAAGGGTAAAACTCAAAGAAAACAGACACGTAGCCGCAAAGAAAAGTCTGGCGCCAGAGGGGCTGAGCGAACAATTGGGCGCCAAGTCGATGCGCTGTTCCATGCCCTCAAGGATAACGTAAGGTCGGGTGCCTTAGGCACCGGAGAGCACCCTATTCTTTATCGCTAAATGCTATGGCTCTCGACCGATGGCACTTTGTTGCGCCGGGACCTATGGCACTTTGTTACGCCGGGCGCGCAATTCCCGCTTGATTTCTTCCAAGGAAACGCTGGTCGGCTCCTTAAGACCGCGCGCCGCGTGAGCGGGAGCCCACGCATGGGCGAATACCACCTCGTACGTGGCGGGAAGTCGACCGTCCTGCCGGAACTGTTCATAGGCCGCCTGCATTGCGGCGAACTTGCGCGGACTGGTGAGGCCCCGTGCCCGGGCTGCCGTGGAATTGTGCGCCCCGGTCGCCTTCAAGTCTGCGGCCACCTTGCGCACGTCAAGATATTGCAGGGTAAAGCGCTCCACATCGAGCACCGGCGCCGCGAAGCCGTTGCGCACCAGCGCATCGCCCAAATCATGCATGTCGATGAACTGATGGACGTGGCTGTGAGTGTCGACCTGTCCCCAGGCGGTGCGCAATTCGCGCAAGGTGTCGGGGCCGAAGGCGCTGAAGCTCAGCAGGCCCTGCGGCCTCAAGACCCGGCGAAACTCCGCGAAGACCGCGTCCGGATCGCACCATTGCAGCATGAGATTGCTCAGGATCAGATCGACGCTGCCATCCGCCAGGGGCAACGCCTGCGCATCGGCGCAGACTCGCCCGAACGGCCGCAGCCAGGATTGTTGCTTGCCGCCGACCTTCAGCATCTCCAGCGAGGAGTCCAGCGCAACCACCGTAGCCTTGGGATATCGGCGCTTGAGTGCGCGGCTGGCGTGACCCGTGCCGGCGCCGGCGTCCAGCACCACGCCCGGCACCAGCGCGACCAGTTGCAGCCGCTCGAGCAGGCTTTCTCTCACTTCCGCGTGCAGGACCGCCGCGCCGTCATAGGTCTTGGCCGCACGATCGAAGGAGCGCCTCACCCTCGCGGGTTCGAGGGCGTAGGCGCCGATGTCATCGCTCATAAGCGATTACGATGCCACAGAAGATCCCGCGCCGTGCGGTTCGGCGGCGATTTTCAAGCGTCGGAACAGGCCCAAATCGTGTTCCGTATCGGGATTCCCCGTGGTTAGCAGCTTCTCGCCGTAGAAGATTGAATTCGCGCCAGCCATGAAACACAGGGCCTGGAGTTCATCGCTCATTTCAGCGCGCCCCGCCGACAGGCGCACATGACTCGCCGGCATGAGAATGCGCGCCACCGCGATCATGCGCACGAAGTCGAAGGGATCGAGCGCCTTGGAGTCCGCCAGCGGCGTTCCCGGCACGCGCACCAATTGATTGATGGGTACGCTTTGAGGATGCTCCGGCAAGGTCGCCAGGGTATGCAGCAGTTCGATGCGATCCTGGGGTTCCTCTCCCATGCCGACGATGCCGCCGCAGCAAACCTTCATGCCGGCGTCGCGCACCGCTTGCAGGGTGTCCAGCCGGTCTTGGTAGGTCCGGGTGGTGATGATTTCCTGGTAGTAGCGGGACGAGGTGTCCAGATTGTGATTGTAGAAATCGAGACCCGCGGCTTTGAGCTCGAGCGCTTGGGGCGGAGTCACCATGCCGAGCGTGGCGCAGGTTTCCAAGCCAAGCGCCTTGACCTCGCGGATCATGCTCAAAACCTTGCGCAAATCCTTCGGTTTCGGAGAACGGTAGGCCGCGCCCATGCAAAAGCGGGTCGC
>DATNKC010000248.1:0-2000 GCA_035603615.1 Steroidobacteraceae bacterium
CAGAAATTCAGATTACGCCCGATCGTCAGGTTTCTCGCCCAGCCGTGTGCCAATTGAGTGCGTAGGGAAGCTCACGACACCTCTAGCCTGCGTCGCTATACTCGCTGACTTTGTTCCGCGAGCATTCATGCCTCACGTCCCCGCGCCTCCGCGTACCTTTCAGGATCTGATTTTTGCGCTGCAAAAATACTGGTCCGATCGAGGCTGCATCATCTTGCAGCCCTACGATATGGAAATGGGGGCGGGAACCTTCCATTCGGCGACCTTTCTGCGTGCCGTGGGCCCAGAACCCTGGAGTGCCGCGTATGTGCAGCCGTCGCGCCGTCCCACCGACGGGCGCTACGGCAACAATCCCTTTCGGCTGCAGCACTACTATCAGCTTCAGGTTTGCATCAAACCCTCGCCGGACAATTTTCAGGAGCTGTACCTAGATTCGCTGCGTTATGTCGGCTTCGATCCGCTGACGCACGACATTCGGTTCGTCGAGGACAATTGGGAATCACCGACCTTGGGCGCCTGGGGCTTAGGCTGGGAAGTTTGGATCAACGGCATGGAAGTTTCCCAGTTCACGTACTTCCAACAGGTAGGCGGACTCGATTGTCGGCCGGTGATGGGTGAGATCACCTATGGCCTCGAGCGCCTCGGCATGTACATCCAAGGCAAGGAAAGCATTTTCGATATCGTTTGGACCGATGGACCGTTCGGCACGGTGACGTACGGCGATGTGTTTCATCAGAACGAAGTCGAGCAATCCATTTATAACTTCGACAAGGCCGACACGGCCGTGCTGTCGGTGGAGTTCGACGCCTGTGAAGCGGCTTGCCAACTGCTCCTCAAGGACAAATTGGTTCTTCCCGCCTATGAGCAAATGGTGAAGGCATCGCATGCGTTCAATTTACTGGACGCGCGCCATGCCGTGTCGGTCACCGAGCGCCAACGCTTTATTCTCCGGGTGAGAACGTTGGCGCGCGGCGTCGCCGAAGGTTATCGAGAGAGCCGTGAAGCGCTCGGGTTTCCGCTGCTCAAGAAAACCGCTCAGCGAGTGGCCTGATGAGCAAGGACCTGCTGTTCGAGCTGTGCACCGAGGAGCTGCCGCCGCGCACGCTGCCGGCTCTCTCGTCTGCGTTGACCGCGGGAATTACCAAGGGCATCGACGACTTAGGCCTACCGCATGGCAAAGTTCACGGCTTTGCGACGCCGCGACGGCTGGCCGTTTGGATCGAGAAACTGGCGGAACATCAGCCCGACCGGCAAGTGGAGCGGCGCGGACCGCCGCTGGCCAATGCTTTTGATGCGCAGGGTGCTGCCACGCAAGCGGCGACGGCTTTTGCCAAGAGTTGCGGCGTCGCCGTCGGCGAGCTGTCGAAGCTCACCACGGAAAAAGGCGCGTGGCTGCAATTTCGCGGCACCGAGCACGGCGCGGCAACCACCGCACTGCTCAAAGACATTTTGACGCAAGCAATCGCCGCGCTGCCGATCGCAAAACGCATGCGCTGGGGTGCACACAGCGCCGAGTTCGTGCGGCCGGTGCATTCGGTGGTGCTGCTCTATGGCGATGAGGTGGTACCGATTGAATTGTTGGGCCTTCAGTCAGGGCGCATCACATCGGGGCATCGTTTCCATCACCTGAAGCCCATTTCGCTGAAGAGCGCGAAAGGCTATGAGGCAAAGCTGCGCCGTGCCAAAGTCATTGCCGACTTCGCCAAGCGCCGCGAGACGATTCGCTCGGGTGTCATCGCGGCGGCGGCACAGGTCGGCGGCTCGGCGTTGATCGACGACGCGCTGCTCGACGAGGTCACCGCTCTGGTGGAGTGGCCGGTGCCGCTGACCGGTCAATTCGAGCAGCGTTTCTTGAGCTTGCCGCGCGAAGTGGTCATTGCCACCGTGCAGGATCACCAGCGTTATTTCGCGGTGCAGGGACCCGACGGAAAGCTGTCCGGCTGGTTTGTCACCGTCAGCAACATCGAAAGCCGCGACCCCTCGAAGGTGCGCGAGGGCAA
>DATNKC010000249.1:0-5244 GCA_035603615.1 Steroidobacteraceae bacterium
TAACTGCAATCGCATGGCATCCACCTCCGCGTTCGTGAATTGAGTGGTTTTGAGATTCGCCAGACTCCAATAGGCCTCGCCGAGACTGGGCAGCAATTCGATGCTTTTTTTGTAGGCGGCGATGCTGTCGTTTTCGCGGCCGCTGGTTTTGAGCGCGTGACCGTAACTGAGCCAGATTTTTGGCTGCGCCGGGTGCTCGGCGAGTATTCCGGCGTAAATTTCAATCGAGTCCTGCAGCTCACCGATGCGCGCCAGGATCGCCGCTTTCAGATTGTTATATCCGGGGTTGCGCGGATCCTTCGCCAGTAATTCAGTCACCTCGCGCAGCGCAGCGGCGGATTTATTTTGCCGGTGTAAGACGATTGCGCGATGATGCCGCGCGGCCGCAAAGCTCGGCGCGAGTTCGAGACAACGCGTGAGTAGAGTCTCGGCGTCCCCGTACCGGCCTATCCGTGCCGCGACTTCCGCCAACATGCGCAACGCGGCGACGTCGGTGGGGTATTTCTTCAGGTGGGCGCGCAGCAGCGCCTCCGCATGCGGGATTTTGTTCTCGCACAGCGCTGCCGCGGCGGTGAGCAGGCGCGGATCCTTGGTCGATGCTCTAACGTTTTGTGCGTACGCGGAATCGGCGCCCGCCGGATCGCCTGCGATCGTGAGCTCATCGCCGAGCGCCCGCCACGCGTCCGCCATGTCAGGCTTCAGGGTCACGGCGCGCTGCAGCGCGGATATGGCGGCGGCATTGCGCTGCAAGCCGCTGAGTGCCAGCGCCAACTCATAGTGTGCCAGCGCCCACTGCGGATGCACCGCTACGAGCGTATTCAGGACATCGGATGCAGCGGCCGCATCGCCGCCGGTGCGTCGCGCGACGCCGAGCAGCAGCGTCGCAAGGGGATGGGCCGGCCTCGCCTTGAGGATCTCACCGGCCTGCTCCGCCGCCAGAACAGGACTGCTGTCCAACAGACGCGTGGCATGCGCCAACGCAACCTCGATCGAACCGACCGGTTCCGAGGCGTCGCCCATTTTGGATCCTTCAATTGCCATTGCTGAGGTGGATATGAAACCGCCGCTCTCCGGTTGTCAAACCGGAGGCGACGGCTATCCCAATGGCGGGAGTCTTAAGGCGGTTTTAGGCGGCCTGCGACTGCTGATCGCGCCGTTGGTGATACAGCGAGCGCTTGGTCGCGCGGGTCGCGAGGATTCCAATGCTCGAGGCAACCAACACCCCTGTGGCCAGCGCAATCCAGGGATAATTCCTGACGTAGTCGTTGAAGGACGCCGCGACATCGCGAACCTTCACGTGTTCCCGAGCGGGCGCACGCCTCAGGGCGACCCGGGTCTGCCCCATGGAGCGATGCAGTTTTTCACGCAATTGCTGGATTTCCGGGCCGCGCTGATCGGCCAGCTTGGCGAGCAATTTCTCGGTCTGGTCAAACAGATCGTTGAGCTTGTGTGCGCCGTCCATCGTTCACTCCTTGGAATGCTAGAGGTGTTCGTCTCGAATTCGGCCGCCCAACGCCGCCGAAACGCTCGCGATAAATGCGCCAATCAGCATCGAAAGAGCCAGGTAAATGGATGCCTCGGCCGCCGCCTTTCTTGCTGAATCCTCCTCCGCCTTCAGCTTCGTCTGTGCTTGGCTGATCGCGGCGATGAAGCTATCGACGCGAGCCTGCGCGTCGGCCTGCGAGGTTCCGGTGCGCGCACTGAGCTGATCGACGAGATAGGCACGATCGGCACCGGGGAAACTGCCCTCGGCAAACGCGTTGGCCGCGATATGCGCCGCTTCCATGCGGGCGTCCCCCAACAAGGCGGCCCCACCGAAATTCGACGACCTGAACAGCTTGTCGATCTCATAAGCTGAGACCGGCGAATTGGCCGTCGCGGGTGCGCTGTTCGCGCTCATCCTGCCTGCCTCGCCGCTGGGCCGCGCGATCATCAACGAACTTGCGCCAACGGCGACTACGAGAATCGTGGCGACGGCCCAAGTGATGAACCCATGTGCGGTATCTCGAAAGAACACCTCATGCGGATGCGTTCCCATCCAGCGTGTGCGCAATCTTCCGGTGATATAACCGCCCAATGCCGCGGAAACCCATTGCGTAACAATGAGCCAGATCGCCGTCGTTACCGCAAATGTGGTGATCGATGCACCGCGATCCGGCCACGGAGAAATCGACGCAAATCCGATGCCGGACCCCAGTGCGACCAGGATGACGGTACTCGCCGCTGCGACAAAGGCGCCGGCGACAATGGACGGCCAGGATGCGGCGGATTTTGCGGCAGACGATCCCGCGTCCATCGCGACGGCGGTTCCTGCAATTATTGTTTCTGCCACGACATTCCCCTTAGCGATGCGAACACATCGCCAGCAGCAGAATGATCGGGAGAGGAACACCCAGCATCCAAAGCAATATTCCGCGACCCATGCTAAACCCCTTTTGTAGCGTTATGGAGTGAGCGCCGCCGCCCTAGATATTCCTAGGAATGTTGCGGCGAATTAGCTGTCCGCGGTATCGCTGCAACGATTGAAGAGGTGTAAGGGGTTTCTTACGGCGCGCAGCGCATTTCAGTGCGGCGGCGCAGCCTTGCTGTCTTGATTCGCCCGATGAATGATGAAGTTGCGAACGGCGGTGACATCGTCGCGGCTCAATGCGCTTTTGAAGGCAGCCATTCCCGCATCTTTCAGCGCGCCATCGAGGACGATGTTATAGAAGAAATCCATGCTCAAAAAATTTGAAGCGCGCAAATCCGGCACGACGCCGCCGCCCATTGCGTGCTCGCCATGGCAGGCGCTGCAATACTGGTCGAATAGTGGCTCCCCTCGAGCGATGGACGCCGCATCAGCCGGCTCAGGCGGAGGGTTGATGACGATCGCACGCGGCTCGAGCGCCGGCAAGGCGCCGGTGCCGCCGAGTTTGAATACGAGCAGGCGGCTGACATTGCGCAAATTGCCCGACATCGCCGCGGCCTTGCCGCCGCTCAAGGCGTAGCTGCCGCCCCAGCCGCTGAGCACGGCGATGTACTGTTCGCCTCCCACCTCGAAGGTGCTGGGCGCCGCAATGATTCCTGACTGCGCGAACATCGACCACAATTTTTCGCCATTGTCCGCGCGGTACACATTGAAGTTTCCCGCCGCATCACCTTGCGCCACGATGTTGCCGGCGGTTGTGACCACACCGCCATTCCAAGGCCCCTTGTAGGCTACGCGCCACGCTTCGCGTTGATGCGCCGGATCCCAGGCAAGCAGGAATCCTTCGTCCTGAGGGGTCAGCGATGCGAGCGCGACGCCCAAGTTCCAGCCAATCGGAGCGATGGGCAGGCTCGGCAGCGGCAAGTAGCGGATTGGAACCTGTTGCGCCGGAATGTACACCAGTCCGGTTTTCGCATTGAAGGCCATCGGCTGCCAATTGTGCGCACCCAAGGGACCGGGCTTGATATCAACCGGCTTGCCCGTCTCGCTGTACCGAGCTTCTTTGTTTTCGACCGGGCGGCCGGTCTTTAAATCGACGCCGCTGGCCCAGGTCGTGGGCACGATGGCTTTGGCGGAGATCAACTCGCCGCTTTTTCGATCCAGCACATAAAAGAAGCCATTCTTATTGGCCTGCATGAGCACTTGGCGAGGCTTGCCATCGATCTTAAGGTCAGCCAGCACCAACTGCTGAACGGCGTCGAAGTCCCACTCCTCACCGGGCGTCGCTTGGTAGTGCCAGGCGTACTCGCCGGTGTCGGCATGCAGCGCGACTATCGAGGCGAGATATAAATTGTCGCCTTTCCCCTCGCTGCGCGCGGATCGCGCCCATTGCACGCCATTGCCCACGCCGAAGTAAAGCAGATTGAGTTTCGGATCGAAGGAAATCGCGTCCCACACCGGGCCGCCGCCGCCCAATTTCCACCACTCCCCAGCCCAAGTTTTTGCCGCACGCGCCATCGCCTCGTTTTCAAAGGGCTTGGAGGGATCGCCGGGGACAGTGAAGAATCGCCACGCCAACTTACCTGTTTCCGCATCGTAGGCCGAGATGTAGCCTCGCGTGCCGTACTCGCCGCCGCTGTTGCCGATGATTACGCGCCCGCGGATGACCCGCGGGGCCTGCGTAATGGTGTAGGGCTTCGTGGTGTCGACGGTGAGCGTGCTCCATACCGGCTTGCCCGTCGCCGCATCCAGCGCGACGAGCCGTCCGTCATAAGCCCCAACGTAGATCTTATGATTCCACACGGCGACGCCGCGATTGCCCACGTCGCAGCAGGCATTCACGCCGAGTTCGCGATGCACCTGCGGGTCATAAGCCCACAGCAATTTGCCGGTGCGCGCGTCATACGCTTTGACCAGACTCCACGCGGTCGACACATACATCACGCCATCGACGATCAGCGGCGTCGCTTCCTGCGCCCGGTTGGTGTCGAGGTCCGCAAACCACGCGAGGCCTAGTTTTTGCGCGTTCTTGTCGTTGATCTGCTTGAGCGGGCTGTAGCGCTGTTCGCTGTAAGTGCGGCCGTAGGAAAGCCAGTTGCCGGGCTCCGCATCCGCGTTGGCGATGCGTTCACCATCGACCGGCTTGCCGCCGCTTTCCGCTGAACGCGCGGCGCTGCCGGCAAAGCCGCACAGCAGGGCGACAGATATGAGCGATGCCCCGTGGCGTGAGTATCGACGGCTGTTCATCCTTCCCCCACATTGGTTTTTTTTAGTCGGATTCTTGCTTGCCCGGTTCGCGGGACTCATACGTGAACTTTTGGCCTGCAAGCGCAGCGGCATACATCAAGCCGCCCTTGGCGATCGTAAATACCGCCATGCCGTCGTTGTAGATGCCATCGGTGTTGGCGTCTCGCTTTCCCGCGCTCGCGCCGGAGGTGACGCCGTCGGTGCCTACGCTGGCGTTCGCCCCGGCGGTAATCGCGATCGCACTTGCGCCGGCCGAGAATTCAAAGTTGCCGGACTCGAATTGGTCCAGCGCGCGCTTGTCCTTAAAAAAGATGATTTGAGTGAAGTCCTTGCCGCCGGCCTGAAATCCGACGCTGAGCTGCTTCATGGTCGCATCACCGACGAGCTTCCCATGAACGTACACGTGTCCCTGGCCGTACGCGCCGCCCACGATAAAGCCCCCCTCGCCGATGTTCGGAAACACGGCGTAGGCATAGCTGTTTTTAAAAAATGCGGCGCTCTCGCCCGCATTCTTGAACAGCGAAATCGTGTCCTCATACTTGCCCGCGTTCGCAACGCCGGCCGCCAGGAAAATCGCTGCGAAAAATCCC
>DATNKC010000250.1:0-21826 GCA_035603615.1 Steroidobacteraceae bacterium
TGCCAGGCGTCTTAAGCCTGCGCCTCCTGAGGTCGGGGGCGGCTTTTGCCGATATACTTGCGCCATGCCGATTGCCCCCGCCGATTTACGCATCGAGGTCCGCTGGATCGCCCCGATGACCGCGCGAAACGTGGTCCTCGAGGGTCATTCCCTGCTGGTGCGCGATGGACGAATTCTCGATATTTTACCGAGCGCGGTTGCGGCCGAGCGCTACTCCGCCACGGCGGTACTGACGCGAAATTCTCATCTTTTGATGCCCGGCATGATCAACGCGCAGTCCGCCGCCGCCACGCTCTTGTCTCGCGGCGCAAATGCCGGGGCGGCGCGACTCGAAGCCAATGCGGATTTCGCACGCGATGGAACCTTGGCGGCCATCGCCGAAATGCTCAAGTCGGGAATCACCTGTTTTTGCGATCGCGATTACTTCCCGGAAGAAACGGCGAGGACGGCCAATGAACAAGGTATTCGCGCCATGGTCGGCATGCCCGTCACGGATGGCGTCACGCCCTGGGCGAAGGATGCCGCCCAATCATTGACGCGCGCGCTCGAGCTGCGCGATCGGCACAAGGGTGATCCGCTGATTTCCACCGCCTTTGCACCGCTCGCGGCGAACAGCCTGAGTGATGCGACCTTCTCACGTCTCGCGACGCTCGCCGATGAATTGGATGCGGGCATCATGGTTGACCTGCATCAATCGAGCCGCGAAATCGATGCCTGCATCGCGGCGCATGGAATGCGGCCGCTTGAACGCCTATGGAAGTTAGGATTGCTAACCCCTGCGCTCAATGCCGCGCACATGGTCCATCTCGATTCCGCGGATATGAACCTCATGCAGCGCACCGGGATCTCGGTCACCGTATGCCCGCAAGGGGACCTGATGCCTGGGGCTAGACTGGCTCCGATCGCGGCGTTTTCCGCCGCCGGGGTCCGACTCGGGATCGGCAGCGCAGGCGCCGCGGCCATGGGACACGACATTTGGGGCAATATGAAAATCGTGGCGCTATTGGTCGACGCCTGGCATGCCCTGCGCGCGGCAACCCACGGCGGGGCTGCAGTCTTGGGGCTTGAAAACGAGGTTGGCAGCCTGGAAGCCGGCAAATGGGCGGACCTATGCTGCGTCGATCTATCAGGCCCCGGAACGCAGCCGATAAGCGATCCGCTCCCGCAATTGGTTTTTGGCGGTGCCCGTGACATCGTGAGCGATGTTTGGGTCGCGGGCCGCCAACTGCTCTCGGGCGGGGAATTAACACGTCTTGATTGGTCCGAGGTCGCCGCGCGATCCCAAGCCTGGGCTGCTCGAATGGCCGCGCGAGGTTAACCGATGAGTGCTGCAACACAAAATGCCGATCCCGCTGAACTTGCCAAGTTCAGTGCGCTGGCCATGAGTTGGTGGGACCCTGCGGGGCCCTCGAGGCCGCTGCACGAACTCAATCCGCTGCGCCTGCGTTACATCGAGCAGGCAGCGCCCTTAAGCGGCGCACGCGTGCTCGATGTGGGTTGCGGCGGGGGAATCCTCAGCGAGGCCATGGCGCATCGTGGCGCCCATGTACTAGGCATTGATCTTTCGCAGGCAGTACTGGATGTGGCCGAACTGCACGCGCTGGAAGGCAAGCTCCAGATTCAATATCGGGCGGTAGCGGCCGAGGAGTTGGCGGCCGCCCAACCTGCGCACTTCGATTTGGTCACGTGCATGGAAATGCTCGAGCACGTACCGGATCCGGCGGCCATTCTCGGCGCTTTAGCCAGTCTCGTGCGGCCCGGGGGCGATGTCATCGTCTCCACGTTGAACCGCAAACCGCTGGCCTTTGCGGTGGCGATTGTCGGGGCGGAGTATATCGCCCGAGTGCTGCCCCGAGGCACGCACGAATATTTGAAATTCATACGTCCCTCGGAGCTGGCTCGTTGGGGCCGCGAGGTGGGCCTGGCATTGGTCGATCTGACCGGGATCACGTACAACCCATTGACCCGCGCTTTTCGGCTCTCACCAAACACCGACATCAACTACCTTGCACACTTCAAACGTTCCGTCTGAGATGGCGCTCAGGGCGGTGTTATTTGATCTGGATGGCACATTGCTCGACACCGCACCGGACATGGTCGGCGCATTGAACGCACTGCGGCGCGAGGAGTCGCTCGCTCCCCTGCCCTACGACGTGATTCGCAGCGCCGTGAGTCACGGCGCCGCACGCGTCGTAAAAGCCGGGTTCCCGGATGCGAATCCAGAAGCGGCACTGCAGCTGCAACGGCGCTTTTTGGAGATTTATCGCGGGGCGCTCAGCCGCGAGACGCGGCTCTTTCCGGGGATGAGCGAGGTGCTTGATGCACTGGCCGGCTTAAGCATCAAAAGCGGCATCGTTACCAACAAAGCCGCTTGGCTCACCGAGCCGCTGCTCGAGGAGCTGGGACTGCGGGAGCGCTTCGCCTGCGTTGTCAGCGGCGATACTCTGGCGGAACGCAAGCCCCATCCTTTGCCCCTGCTTCACGCTGCCGCGCTGGCGGGCGTCTCCCCGAGCGAGTGTATTTACGTGGGCGATGCTGAGCGCGACGTGCAGGCCGCACATGCCGCTGCGATGCCGGCATTGGTGGCCAATTATGGCTATTTGCGCGCCGACGAAGATTCGCGCCAGTGGGGCGGCGATGGCTATTTGGCACGGCCGCTCGATCTTTTGGACTGGCTCAACGCGAGCGGGCGCTTGTGAGCGACCTCAAGCTCATGCTCGCGCTGATCGTGGGCGTTGCCTTGGGCGCCATGGCGGCGCTCATTTGGCGCGCGCGGCGCGAGCAGGCACTGCGCGTCGAGCTGGAGGTGCTGCGCGCGCGCCTCAAGAACGAGGAAGCATTGAGCGCGGAACGCGAACTAGCGGCGGCTCGCGCCCGCGAGCAGTTGCAGGGCGTGTTCGGCGAATTGGCGCGCGACAGCCTGCAAAGCAACAGCGAAGTGTTCCTGACGCTCGCGCGCGAGCGCTTGAGCCGTCAGCAGCAGGATGCCTCGCAGCTGTTGAAGGAGCGCGAATCCGCGATCGAATCGCTGGTGAAACCCATCCGCGAAGCTCTGGCCAAGACCGAAGCGCAAATTCAGGCGATCGAGCGCGACCGCATCGATTCTTTTGCAACCATGAAAACGCAAATGGAGGTGCTGGCGACCGGCCAAAACTTGCTGTCGCGCGAGACGCGCAATCTCGTGACGGCACTGCGCCGGCCGGGAGTGCGCGGCCAATGGGGCGAGATCACTTTGCGGCGGGTGGTCGAATTGTCCGGCATGACTTTGCACGTTGACTTCACCGAGCAGCAGCATCAGAGCACCGACTCGGGCGCTATTCGCCCCGACATGATCGTGCACATGCCGGAGCAACGCGACATCGTGATCGACGTCAAAACCCCCTTGGACGCCTATCTGTCGGCGGTCGAGGCGCAAAGCGACGAGGATCGAAACACACAGCTGCGCCGGCATGCGCAAATCGTCGGCGCCCGGGTGCGCGAGCTATCCTCCAAGCAGTACTGGTCGCAGTTCGAGCGCAGCCCCGATTTTGTCGTGCTGTTTCTTCCGGGAGATCAGTTTCTCTCGGCGGCACTGCAGGAAAATCCGGGCTTGCTCGATGACTCCATGCGCCAAAAAATCATGCTGGCGACGCCCACCAGTCTCATTGCGCTCCTCAAGGTGATCTCCTACGGATGGAAACAAACAGTCTTGGCTGAAAACGCCCGGGAAGTGCGGCAGCTGGGCGAGGAATTGTATAAGCGCTTGGCGGTATTCGGCGAACACCTGGGTAAGTTGGGAAAGGCCCTGGGCAGCAGTGTCGACTCCTTTAACCGGGCTGTGGGTTCGCTGGAACAACAAGTGTTGCCCGCGGCCCGGCGATTCCCCTCTCTCGGGTTGCGCGTGACCCGCGAGATCGATCTCATCGAGCCGATCGAAAGCTTGACGCGAGCGCCGCGCGCGGACCTAGGCGAGGGCGAGGCCTCTGGTGAGCCCGGTTCCCAAGTCACTTGATGCCGGCTATCGAGCGCGCGCCATCCCTTTAGGGTCGGTGCGCTATTGGAGCTGGCTGTTCGCCTCCCCGGCCGCGCGCGCGCCGTTGCTCGGCGTCTACGCACTGCTCGCCGAGTGGAATGCACTGATGGATCCGGCGACCGAAGCCAGCGCCTCGCGCATCAAGTTGGCTTGGTGGCAGCAGGAGATCCAGCGCCTCATCGCCCGCGCGCCCGTTCATCCGATCTGTCTGTATCTGGCATCGCTGCCGCGGGCCGGCGCGGTCGATTTCACCCCGCTAGCCTTAGCCGTGGATGCGTCGCTGGCGGAGTTGAGCGGCGTGCCGCTGGAGCGAAGTGCGGAGCTTGATCCGCATGCCGGCGCGCTGCGCGCGGCGCCGCTGGGGCTGGTCTCGCGGCTCGCCTCCGAAGCTCTCGACGAGGTGGCCTTGGGAAACTGTCTGCGCGCCTTGGCGACAGCGGACTATCTGGCACGCGCGACTCGCGACTACCGGCGCCAAGCGCGCCTCGGGCGCGTGCCGTTCGCCGTGGAAGAATTACTGGCGGCGGGACTGGACAACTCTGATCTTTGCGCCGATCCGGCGCCCCCGAAACTTGAAAGCTACCTGCTTGAGCTGCGCGCGCGCGCAGCTCAGAGCTACGAGACCGCCACGCGGGCGCTGCCTGCGGTTTGCCGCGCGCAGCAGCGTCACCTGCTGGTGTTGGCGGCGCTGGGGCTCAAACATTTGCAGCACCGTACGTCAAGCCTTGAGTCTGCCCGTTGGCAGGATATGCTGCTGGCGTGGTCGACGGCGCGCCGCGCCCTTAGGTAAATCGATGTCGCAATCAATCCCAAGAGATTTCCTTCCCGACGGCGCGCTGCTCATGGGACGCACGATCCTGATCACCGGCGCCAGCAGCGGTCTCGGGCGGGCGCTGGCAATCGAATGCGCGCGCGCCGGCGCCACGGTCATCCTGTCGGGCCGCAATGGCGCCAAGCTGGACCGCGTCTATGACGAAATCGTGGCGCTCGGGGCACCGCAGCCGGCCATCGCCACGT
This sequence comes from Steroidobacteraceae bacterium, assembly GCA_035603615.1. Lineage (GTDB taxonomy): Bacteria > Pseudomonadota > Gammaproteobacteria > Steroidobacterales > Steroidobacteraceae > Bog-1198. Next base: position 5,030 of record DATNKC010000250.1, read on the forward strand.
TGGATCTGGCGCTCGCGACGGCGAAGGAATACGACGCGCTCGCACGCACCATCGGCACGGAGTTCGGCAAGCTCGACGGTTTGGTGCATGCCGCGGGCCTCTTGGGCGATCGCACTCCCCTCGAGCAATACGACGTACCCACCTGGTGCAAGGTTTTACATGTGAATCTCACCGCACCGTTTATTTTGACCCAGGTGCTGCTCCCGGATTTGCGCAAGTCCGCCGACGCCTCGATCATCTTTGTCAGCAGCGGCGTGGTGAAGCAATCGCGGCCGTTTTGGGGCGCCTACGCGGTATCGAAAGCCGGGTTGGAATCCGTCCGCGGCATGCTTTACGAGGAGTTGGAAGGCGAAGCGAATATCCGGATCAACAGTGTGAACCCCGGCCGGATGCGCACCGCCATGCGCGCCGCCGCCTATCCCGCGGAAGATCCGAACACCGTGCCGACGGCAGAATCCGTGACCGGTCCTTTTTTGTACTTGCTGAGCGAACGCGGTCGCGGTATTGATGGTCAGTTCATTGACGCGCAATAGCAATTGAGGAATACACGGATGGATCTACGCAAACTGTACTCAGGCGCCTTGCTGGCATCGTTCCTTTTGGGCGCCGGCGCGGCCAGCCACGCCGCCGACCTGGATTCGCGGCCGCTCGAGGGCGACTATGTCCTGCACGATTTTCATTTCGCCTCGGGAGAAACACTGCCCGAACTTCGCATCCACTATACCTATTTGGGCAAGCCGAAAAGGGACGCACTCGGCCGCGTCACCAATGCCGTGCTGATCATGCACGGCACCGGGGGATCGGGCCGCAGCCTCATCAACGAAAGATTTTCCGCCGTGCTGTTCAACAAGGGTCAGCTTTTGGACTCGAGCAAGTACTACATCATTCTCCCGGACGGCATCGGTCACGGCAATTCCAGCAAGCCGAGCGACGGCTTGCGGACGCGTTTCCCCCAGTATTCCTATCAAGATATGGTGCTCGCGCAGTATCTCTTGCTCACCAAGGGCCTCGATGTGAACCATCTGCGCCTGGTCATGGGTACTTCCATGGGATGCATGCACACCTTCATGTGGGGTGAAACCTATCCGGACTTCATGGACGCGCTCATGCCCCTGGCCTGTCTGCCCGTGCAGATTGCGGGGCGCAACCGCCTATGGCGCGATCTGGCCATGGATGCCATTCGCAACGACCCGCAGTGGATGAAGGGCGACTATACGAGCGAACCCACGGACGCCCTGCGCACGGTGGCGGGGTTGCTCTTGATTGCGGGCAGCGCGCCCATTCAGATGCAGCTCACTTTGCCGACCCGGGATGCCGCGGATGAATTCGTCGGAAAATACATGCCGCGGGAAATGGAGACCTTGGACGCCAATGATTTTCTATACCAGGTCAATGCGTCGCGGGATTACGACCCTTCGGCGGGTCTGGAGAAGATCAAGGCGCCGCTGCTGCAGATCAACTCAGGCGATGATTTCATCAATCCGCCGGAACTGGGCATCGCCGAGCGCGAAATCAAGCGCGTCAAGAACGGCCGCTTCATTTTGCTGCCCGCGTCAGATCAGACGCATGGCCATGGTACGCACACCTGGGCCGCCGTTTGGCAGCAATATCTGCAGCAATTGCTCGAGACTTCGAAGAACCCGCCAGCTAATTAGAATCTCAGTACCGTGAGTTCGAGCGGACGCCCGCATGGCTTGGGGGCACGGGAAGCTTCAAGGCCCGGAAGAACGCAGGGCCTTGAAGCTACCCGTGCCCCCAGGCCTTCCATGGAGACCGCTCAAACTCGCGGTGCTGGGAGTTTCGAGCGGCTACCGTCGCTCACGTGGCCTCATGAGCACTCGCGGGCCGCAAAATCAGGTGTCGCCCCAACGCCTGCCAATAGCGGTCAGCATGTGATGTCAATCGGCTCGTGCGCTCGTCACGTTAGGTAAGACGACTCAACGCCCTATTTCTTCGTGGCTTTGGGTCGTCTTATCCACCGTCACGAGTGGCACCTGCGCCGCCTCGATTTCGTTGATGAGCGCATTGCGCTCGCTCGCGAGCATCGCCCTGGAGTGGCCTCGCGGCAAATCGTGCTTCAGATGCACGGGGCCGAAGCGTACCCGCATCAGGCGGCTCACGATGATGCCGCGAGCCGCAAACCAGTGCCGAACCTGCGCCGAACGGGTGGCGCGCACGGTCACGTTGAGCCAGTGATTGAAACCCTCGCCATATTTTGCATTGGCCTCGAGAATGCTCATGGCCTCACCCTCGCAATCCGTGGCCGCGCGGAACTCAGCGACCAAGCCCTCGTTCAACGGGCCGCGCATTCTCAGCACATAATCGATGGTCAAGGCGTGCACGCCTCGCGACACGCGATGCGCCCAGGATCCATCGTCGGTGAGAATTTCCAGACCCCCATCGACCGGGGGCATCGGTTGAATCGCGAGCCAGCGGCCCGACGAGCGTGGCAGGTTTAAATGCTCCGCCGCCCGTGAAGTCGCCGCCTTGAGATCCAGATTCTCGCCCGGGGAGCGGTGAAACAGCAGGACCCGCGATTGTTTGACCGCGGGTGTATGCAGTCGTACCGGCCGGCCGTCCAGGGTGATGCGGTCCCGCGGGGTAAGCTTCGCGCCCAGCTCCGGGACTTCGCCGTTGACCTTCAACCGCGATTCCCGGATCCAGCGCTCGACTTCGCGGCGCGAACCGACGCCCGCCGCAGACAAGAGCTTCTGCACGCGTTCACCGGCGGGAGGCGCCTTAGGCGGCGCGGCTTCTTTGCCTGCGAGTGCAGCTCTCCGCACCCGCACGGCTTTGGGCGGCCTCGCCTTGGGTCGCGTGGCCATCAAATGGAATCATCTTGCGCACCACTTGCGACCAGCCCGTGCGTGCGCGGCGCGGCACTCTCCGCGTTTGGTTCTTCCTCGTCGTCCGCCGCTGCCTCCAGATCCGCCGCTGCGTCCAGATCCGTCGCCGCATCCAGATCCGCGGCCGCCTCCGGCGCCACCTGCGGGTCGGTCAGAACCTCCGCGTCGGCCCCGGGCAAAGTCAATTGCACACGCAAATCCTCGAGCTCTTTGAGCTGCGCCAGGGTCGGCAAGTCGTCCAGCTTCTTCAAGCTGAAGTAGTCGAGAAAGTCGCGCGTGGTGCCGAGCAGCTCCGGCTTGCCCGGCACGTCGCGATGACCGACCACGCGAATCCAGTTGCGCTCATGCAGGGTTTTGATGATGTTCGGGTTCACGGCGACGCCGCGAATTTGTTCGATTTCGCCGCGCGTGATCGGCTGGCGATACGCGATCAACGCCAATGTCTCGAGCAGGGCGCGCGAGGATTTGGCGGGCCGCTCCTGCCATAGACGCGCAACCGGTTGGGCAACGGCCGCTCTGATTTGAATGCGAAATCCGCTCGCCACTTCCAACAGCTCGAGTCCGCGCGTCGCGTACTCCTCGGTCAGCGCCGCAATCGCGCCCTTGACCTCTTCGGAGATCGATCCGTCGCGCTCGTCGAAGACGCTCATCAGCTCCTCCAACGCCAAAGGCCGGCCCGCCGCGAGCAGCGCTGCTTCAACCACATTCTTCACGTATTGATGGTTCATTGATTTCTCGCAAGATCATCGTTGGCGGCGCCGTCGTCGGCTACCAGCGACAGGTTCCGGGCTGGATTGCCCAGGCGCACATGCAGGGGTGCGTATGCTTCGGATTGAACTATTTCGATCAACCCCTCACGCAATAGTTCCAGAATGGCCACAAAGGTCACGGTGACGCCGCGGCGTCCCTCTTCCGCAGTAAACAAGCGCACGAAATCGACGAACGCGTTGGTCTGCAGCGAGGTCAAGACATCCGCCATGCGCTGGCGCACCGACAAGGGTTCACGCTGCACGTGATGGTGGGCGAACATGTCGCTACGCGACAACACGTCTTGGAAAGCAATCAGCATTTCTTGCAATGTTACCTGCGGGGGAATGCGCACCACCTTGCGATCGACCAATTCGGCCGAGGCAACCCACGTATCGCGCTCCAGCCGCGGCATCCGATCGATACCTTCCGCCGCCCGCTTGAAGCGCTCGTATTCCTGCAAGCGGCGCACCAGTTCTGCGCGCGGGTCGGCCTCCTCGGACGTGTCATCCGTACCGACGCGCGGCAGGAGCATGCGGGACTTCACTTCGGCCAGCGTTGCCGCCATCAACAGATACTCGCCCGCCAATTCGAGCTGCAGCACTTGCATCAACTCGATGTAGCGCATGTACTGGCGGGTTATTTCAGCGATCGGAATGTCGAGAATATCCAGATTCTGCCGCCGAATGAGATACAGCAGCATGTCGAGCGGTCCCTCAAACGCCTCGAGAAACACCTCGAGCGCCTGCGGCGGGATGTATAGATCTCGCGGCATCTCGATAATCGGCTGGCCCTCCACGACTGCAAACGGCATTTCACCTTGTGCCGGCGCGCTCACGCTGGCCGGCGGCGGGGATGGTGCCGCGTTTTGAACCAGCGTCAATTCAGGTTTCATCTGTAGTTCATGGCCATAGCTTGTCGGACAGCATCCATGGTGTCGCGCGCCACGGTCCGCGCCCGCTCGCACCCCTCCGCGATGATACCGCGTACCAGCTCCGGATTCTCCTCGAACTCCAGCGCCCGTTTGGCGATGCCGGACACCTCCTCGACGATTTTCTCAATCAGCGGCGCCTTGCATTCCAAGCAACCGATACCCGCGGAGCGGCAGCCCTTTTGTACCCATTCTTGGGTCTCAGGCGTCGAATATATTTTGTGCAGATCCCAAACCGGACACTTGTCAGGATCGCCGGGATCGGTTCGGCGCACGCGCGCCGGGTCGGTTTGCATGGCCTTGAGTTTTTTCACGATCGAGTCCGTATCCTCGCGAAGACCGATCGTGTTGTTGTAGGACTTGGACATCTTGCGTCCATCGAGCCCCGGCACCTTGGGGGTTGCGGTCAATAACGCTTCGGGTTCCGGCAAAATAGCGATTCCCGCGCCTTCCAGAAAACCCAGCAAGCGATCGCGATCGGCCACGGTCAGGCGCGCATTCGCCTCGACCAATGCCTGTGCTTTGGCGAGTGCATCGTCATCGCCTTTTTCTTGGAACGCCTTGCGCAGCGAGCGATACATGGCGGAGTTTCGCGACCCCAAGCTCTTGATGGCTTTTTCCACCTTCTGCTCAAATTCGGGCTCGCGGCCATAGATGTGATTGAAGCGCCGCGCAACCTCGCGCGTTATCTCGACGTGAGCGACCTGGTCTTCGCCCACCGGCACGTATTGCGAGCGGTACAGCAGGATATCCGCGCTTTGCAGCAACGGATAACCGAGAAAACCGTAGGTGCTCAAGTCATGGTCCGCAAGCTGCGCCTGCTGATCTTTGTAGGACGGAACCCGCTCCAGCCAACCGAGCGGCGTGATCATCGACAGCAACAGATGCAGCTCCGCGTGCTCCGGCACTTTGGACTGGATGAACAGTGTGGCGACCCCGGGATTGAGACCCGCGGCCAACCAGTCGACAACCATGCTCCAGGTGTTTTCCTCCAGTTTCGAGGTGTCCTCATAACCGGTGGTCAAGGCATGCCAGTCGGCGACGAAGAAAAAACATTCGTACTGATACTGCAACTCAATCCAATTCTTCAGGGCGCCGTGATAATTGCCCAGATGCAATTGCCCTGTAGGACGCATGCCGGACAAGACGCGCCGGTTTTGGGCCGGGACGCTCATGTCGAAATTCCAATGCCCAAGACGTGTATGAGTTGGCCGGCCGCGCGGTAGGCTGGGCGAAACAGCCATCCAAGCAATCCCAGCACCAATAAACCGACCACGATGAACATGCCCGCGGGCGCGATTTTTTGTAAGCCCGCGCCGAGACGCGCGGGCAGAACGCCGACCAGCACACGGCCGCCATCCAGGGGCGGGATCGGCAGCAAGTTGAAGACGGCCAGAACTGCGTTGACCTTGATGCCGGCCTGGGCCATGAGCAGCACCCAATTGTCCAAGGTTTGACCCCGCCTGATCTGCAGCACCAGCGCCAACACTCCGCACCAGAGAATTGCCATCAATATATTCGCCGCGGGACCTGCGAGTGCGACCATGATCAGCGTGCGGCGCGGATTGGGCAGACCGTTGGTCTCCACCGGCATCGGTCTCGCCCAACCGAACGGCGGGAAAAATCCAAACGCCAGGAGTGTTCCGGGAATCATTACCGTGCCGAGTGGATCAACATGCCGCAGTGGATTCAGGCTCAGGCGGCCGAGCAGTTGCGCCGTATGGTCGCCGAAATAGCGTGCGGTCCAGCCGTGCGCTACCTCGTGAAGAGTAATGGCGAATAAAACCGGTATGGCCCAGATCGATAAGTTGGAAAGAAATACAGATAAATCCAATGCTTGCACTCGTTATTTCAATTAATTACGAGCATCATCGCCCGCATGGAGCCGCATTATACGGTGGCCGCCGGCGCAAAGGGGCTGACATCGCCCCGCCCTTCGCGAACCACGATGGCGCGGTCGCTCGACAGGTCGATGACCGAGGTCGGCGTCATGCCGCAATTGCCGCCGTCCAAGACCATATCGACACTATGTTCGAGCCGCTCGTAGATTTCCTTGGCATCGGTGCGCGGGTGTTCCTCGCCGGGTAGCAGCAGGGTTGAACTCATCACCGGCTCACCCAGCTCACTGAGCAGCATCGCTGTGACCGGATGATCGGGAACCCGCAGGCCAATCGTGCCGCGCCGTTCGTGTTTCAAGCGCCGCGGCGTCTCGCGCGAGGCCTTGAGCAGAAACGTATAAGGTCCCGGTGTATGCGCGCGCAGCAATCGATACTGCCAATTGTCGACCAGGGCGTATTTGCCGACGTCCGAAAGGTCACGGCAGACCAGCGTAAAGTGATGATTGCGGTCCGTTTGGCGAATCTCACGGATGCGCTCGAGTGCCGCCTTATCGCCGATATGACAGCCGAGCGCATAGCAAGAATCCGTCGGATAAACGATCACCCCGCCGCGCCGCAGCGTCTCCACCGCTTGGCGTATATAGCGGCGTTGCGGCGTGACTGGATGCAGTTGCAGATAGATGCTCATGGCGTCGGCTATGATACTCGGATGAATCAACTCCTCGAATGGTCGCCGCTGATTGTCTTTTTTGTAACTTTTGAAGTTCGGGACATTTACTGGGCGACAGCCGCTTTGATGGTTGCCTGCGTGCTGCAGCTGGCGATACACCGCTTGCGCGCCGGCAGTTTCAAGACGATGCACATCGTCACGACCTGCGTCGTAGTGGTCTTGGGCTCTGCGACGCTGCTGCTGCACGACCAGCGCTTTATCCAATGGAAGCTGACGGTATTGCTCAGCTTGACCTCGGCCGTATTCCTGGGAAGCATGGTGATCGGCAAGCAACCGCTCGTGCGCCGCTTGCTCGAGGCCGCGTTTCCCGAACCGTTGGCCGTCTCCACGCGCGCGTGGCTGACGATCAACTTTCTGTGGGCCGCGTGGTTTGCCGCTTTTGCCATCTTGAATCTCTATGTCGCGAAAAACTTTGCGGTCGACCTTTGGGTCAAATTCAAGGTCTTTGGATTTCCCGCCGCGACCATGCTCTTCATGCTTCCGCAAATATTCTGGCTTGCCAGCCAAGCCTCGCCCCCCGCCGCGACTCGTGCGCAGCGCCTGCGCGAGCGGTTGGAGAAGCGTTTCGCGCCGGCGCAGCTGACGGTGGAAGATGAAAGCCATTTGCACGAGGGCCATGCCGGCGCGGCGACAGGCCAAAGTCACTTTCGAATTCGCATCGTGGCAGAGGCGTTTCGCGGCATCTCGTCGGTGGCCCGGCACCGGCTGATTTACGCGGCTGTCGACGACCTGATGAAGAGCGATATTCACGCGCTCGCGATCGAAGCGCTACCGCCCGACAAATCTTGACAGAGGCCGATGCTGCGCCGCGACAATGCCGGTTTGCAGGCGCAAAATGCATCAAAAATTGGTGGGATCGCTCTGTTGAGGCTAAACTGCCGCCCCCGGGCGCGCTGGCCACCAAGGCCGTAGTCGCTTTTTTTTTGCGTAGAGGAACAAATGAGCCAATTTTTGAGCACACCGTGGATCCGTATCGCCATCCTGACGGCATTCGCCGTGAGCGTAACGGCCTGCGGAAAAGGCCAACAGACCCCGCCCCCGGCGCCCGAGAAGGCAGCCGCGCCTGCCACCCCGCCAGTCGCCACCGTCGATGGGACGCCGATCTCGCGCGTGGAATATGACATTTACCTGAAGAGCCTGCTGCGCGGCCGGCCTATCGGTGATCTCACCAACGAGCAGAAGAGCCAGGTTCTCGATGAAATGGTCAATATGCAGCTGCTTGCGGCGCAGGGTGCGAAAGAAGGCGTGGAGAAGGATCCGGACGTCGCCGCGCAACTCGACGTGGTGCGCATGCGCGTGATGGCGGATGCGGAATCCGCGAAGTATCTGAAGGACAAGGAGCCGACTGATGCGGATTTGCATGCCGAATATGAAACGGCCGTCGCCTCCATGGATAAGACTGAGTATCACGCCCGTCACATTCTAGTGGCCAGCAAGGAAGCGGCCGAAGCCGCCATCAAGAAGATCAAAGGCGGCGCGAAGTTTGAAGATGTCGCCAAGGCCGAATCGACTGACAGTTCCAAAGCGAACGGCGGCGATCTGGGCTGGTTCACCTTGACGCGCATGGCCAAGCCGTTCGGCGACGCGGTGAAGGGCCTGAAGAAAGGCGAGATGACCGCAACGCCGGTCCAAACGCAGTTTGGCTGGCATGTGATCAAGCTGGAAGACACGCGCGAGACGGCGCCGCCGCCCTTCGAACAGGTCAAGCAGCAGGTCAGCACGGGCGTGATGCAGAAGAAACTTCAGGCCTATGTCGATACCCTGAAGAAGACCGCGAAAATCGAGAAATCGCTGTAATCGAAACGGCTCGTGACGTAGCGGACCCAAAAAAGGTCCGCTACGTTTTCAGGAGCTTCAGAAACGCTGCCTCGTCGAGAACGGTAATGCCGAGCTGCTCGGCTTTTTTGAGTTTGGAACCCGCCTCCGCGCCCGCCACCACATAGTCGGTTTTTTTCGAGACGCTGCCGCTCACCTTTCCGCCCATTCGCTGGATTGCGTCCGTGGCTTCATCCCGCGTCAGCGAGCTCAAGGTCCCGGTCAGAACGAAAGTCTTGTCGCGCTGCGCCCCGCCGCGGCTTGACGAAGCGACACGCGGCCACGTGATACCCGCCGCGAGCAGACGATCCACGGCGGCGGCATTGTCCGTGTCGCGAAAATAGGCCGCGACCTGTTTTGCAACCACCGGACCCACGTCGGGCACGCGTTGTATTTCCTCTTCGCCGGCGCGGCGCAGGTCGGCAATTTCGGGGAAATATTGCGCCAGAGCCAAGGCAGTCGCTTCGCCCACATCGCGAATGCCAAGCGCGTATAGGAAGCGCGGCAGAGTCGTATGCTTTGCCGACTCGATCGCCGCTTGCAATTTCAGCGCGGATTTCTCGCCCATGCGCTCGAGCGTCGCGAGCCGGTCTGCCTGCAGGGAAAATAGATCCGCCGGCGTCTTGACCCAATCGTTGTCGACGAGTTGCTCCACCAACTTGTCGCCGAGCCCCTGGATGTCCATCGCACGGCGCGAGGCGAAGTGCTGTATCTCTCCCTTGCGCTGCGCCGCGCAACGACGGCCGCCGGTGCAGCGCGCCACCGCCTGATCGCCCTCGCGCACCACCGGATTGCCGCACACGGGGCAATGGCTGGGCAGCAGCACCAACTGCGCGCCGGCCACACGGCGCTCAGGCAAGACACGAGCCACCTCGGGGATAACATCGCCGGCGCGGCGGATGACGACGGTATCGCCCACCCGCACGTCCTTGCGCGTCAATTCATCCATGTTGTGCAGCGTCGCGTTGCTCACCGTGACGCCACCGACGAACGTCGGCTCCAGACGCGCCACGGGCGTCAGCGCACCGGTGCGCCCGACTTGAAATTCAATGCCGCGAATCACGCTGAGCGCCTCTTCGGCCGGGAATTTATGCGCGATGGCCCAACGCGGCGCCCGGGAAATGAATCCCAGCTTGCGCTGCAGATTCACATCATCCACTTTGTAAACCACGCCGTCGATTTGGTAGGGCAGCGTCGCGCGCGCCGCGCCCATGTCGCGATAGTACGTAAGGCATCCCTCGATCGACTCGACCACGGTCGACTGGGGACAGATCTTGAAACCCAGCGCGCGCAATTGCCGCAAGGTTTCGCTGTGAAACTCGGGCAATTCGCCGCCCTCGATCACGCCGATGCCATAGATGAACAAGTCCAGCGGACGCGCCGCCGTCATGCGCGGGTCGAGCTGGCGCAAGCTGCCGGCGGCGGCGTTGCGTGGATTGATGAAGGTCTTCTCGCCGCGGGCTGCCGCCTCCTCGTTGAACCGCCGAAATCCCGCCAACGGCATGAAAACTTCGCCGCGCACCTCGAGCACTTTAGGAAAATTCGCGCCGCGCAACTTGAGCGGCAGCGCCTTGATGGTTCTCAAGTTCTGCGTAATATCTTCGCCGGTTTCGCCGTCGCCGCGGGTCGCGCCCTGCACGAAACTGCCGTTTTCGTAGCGCGCGCTGACCGCCAAACCATCTAGTTTCGGCTCGGCCGAATATCGAATGGGAGCGCTCGTCGCCAGCCGCTCTTGAATTCGGCGATCGAAATCGCGCACTTCGTCGTCGCTGAAGGCATTATCCAGGGACAACATGGCCACCCGGTGCTTCACCGCGCCGAAGGCGGAAAGGGGCGCGGCGCCCACGCGCTGGGTCGGTGAATCGGGGATCAGCAGCTGCGGAAACTCGGTCTCCAGCGCCCGCAGTTCAAGCATGAGCTTATCGTATTCGGCATCCGGAACTTCGGGATCATCGAGCGCGTGATAGCGGTAGTTGTAGCGCTCCAGCAATTCCCGTAATTGCACCGCGCGCGCCGCCGCCTTCTTGGGCGGCTCGATTGATTTCTCAGCGCACACGGGAAGTCTAGCCTCGCGGCAGCGATGCCTGGAAACGGGCCACGTCATCGCGCAGCGCCGCCGCGCGCTGCGGCGAGAGCGGCATGCCCTTATTGTCCTGCACCATGCCGGACAGCTCCTGCGCCAGGCCGCGCGCAGCCCCCAGCAATTCATCCACCGTCAGCAGCGGCTCGACGGGACCGGGCAGCACCGCGAACAGGGTGATGCCGCGAAACTCTTCCGCGGACATTCGTGCCACATCGAAGGTCCCCGGTTCAATCAAACTCGCGACGCAAAACAAACTGCGGCCATCCACATGCCGGCGATGAAACACTTGGTAGCGTCCATAAGCCAGGCCATGCAACTCCAGAGCCGACAGCAGCATGGCACCGGACCAGCGCACCTCACCGGGCGCGCAGACGCGCACCGTCACGATTTTCTGCTGCTCGCTGGCGTTGGGCGTCTGCACGGGCGCCACGGCGCTGCGTTCGGTCGATTCGGGCTGCAGCGTGGGAACGCGGCCAGGAACCGGCGCCGCGGCCGGCGCTGCAGCGGGCGCCGCAGCCGGCGCCATGCTGGGCGCCGCATTCATCGACGGCGCCGGATCCGCGCTCACCATCATGGGGCCGTCCAGCACCGGAACGTGTTCATAGTCGTGGGTGTGGATGCTGAGCGGTTCGAACGGCGGTACGCCCCACTCGGTCTCAGGCTCGGCCTCGGTCGCGGACAGAGTCTCCCGAGGCGCTGGCGCGGGGCGCTGCGGCTCGACAGTGGGTGTTATTTCGCGCAGCTGTGCATCGCCCGGAGCCTGCGATGAGCGTCGCCTGCCCCACCACCAAATGCCGGCTAGCAACACCAGACTCAAGGCCAACAAAATCCAACGCAGCTCGGCGGCCATGAAACTTGCGCGCTACATCGCTGCCATGCGCACAGCCTCATCGACATCCACCGACACCAGACGAGAGACGCCGGGCTCGTTCATGGTGACGCCAACCAGTTGCGAGGCCAGCTCCATGGTGCTTTTGTTGTGGGTGATGAAAATGAACTGCACGCTGCGCGACATGTCGCGCACGATGTCGCAGAAGCGTCCGACATTGTTCTCATCGAGCGGCGCGTCGACTTCGTCCAGCAGACAGAACGGCGCGGGGTTCAAGTCAAAAATGGCGAACACCAGCGCCACGGCGGTCAATGCCTTCTCGCCGCCCGACAGTTGACTGATGGTGCTGTTGCGTTTGCCGGGCGGCCGCGCCATGACAGAGACGCCCGCGGCATTCGACTCCTCGCCGGTCAATTCGAGATACGCATGCCCGCCGCCGAACAGGCGCGGGAATTTCTCCTTCAATCCGGCGTTGACGCGATCGAAGGTATCCTGAAATCGTGTGCGGGTCTCCCGGTCAATTTTGCGCATCGCCGACTCGAGCGTTTCCAACGCATCGGTCAAGTCCTTGCACTGCCGATCCAAGTACTCTTTGCGCTCGGATTGTTCCTTGAATTCGCCGATCGCCGCGAGATTGACTTGACCTAAGCGTTCGATCTTGCCCTTGGTATCCTCGAGCTGCGACTCCCACGTTGCCACCGTGGCATCCGCCGCGATTTGCGCGACCAGCGCCGCGAATTCGTAATTCGTCGCGGTGAGCTGTTCCGCCACACCTTCGCGGCGTATCCGCACCTGCTGCGCCGCCAGGCGTGCTTCATCGAGGCTGGAGCGCGCTGCTTCCAGGCGCTGATCCAGCGCATAGCGCGCGGCATCGTGCTCGCGCAGCAGGCCATCCAGTTCATCGCTGGCGATGCGCGCCGCCCGCAGTTGCGCCTCGACTTCCGCGCGCTGCCGCAGTTCGCGTTCCAGCTGTGCCTGCGCCTCGGCAAGCGGCGCCTCGCCCTCGGCGATTTGCCCGAGCAGCTCCAGTCGGCGGGCGTGCAAGTCCTCGAGCTGCTTCTCCAGTCTGCCCACCGTGGTGATCAATGCCGTGTGCGAGGAGCGCCGCGACTCCACCTGGACCGCCAGTTCGCGTGCGTGCTGTTGCGCCGCCGTCGCCGCATTCCTTGCCTCGCCCAATGCCGAGCGCATCCGTTCGCGGTCCTGCTCGAGCTCCATGCGCTGCGGTTCAAGCGCCGCGAGCGCATCGATCGCGGTCTCCATGCGCGCGCGCGATGCGCGTAGCTCGGATTCGCTGCGCGATAATTCCACGCGCACATCGGCAAGCTCGGATTCCAGCTGCTCCAAGCGGCGCGCCGCATCGTCGGTGCGCGACTGGGCGGAGCTCAGTTCGGCGCGGCGATCCACGTGCTCGCGGTGCAGCCGATTCACTTCCGCCTGGCAGCGCTCGCGGCGGTCTTCGTGGTCACGGACCCGTTCACGGGTATCTTCCAGACGAACTTCCAGTTCATGGACCTCGCCCGCAAGCGAATCGACCTGGGCGCCAATGGCACGCAGGCTTTCCTCGCGCTCGATCACTCCGGCGTGCGCATCCGCGTCGCGCGACACGCGCAACCAGTCGTTGCCCAGCCAAATTCCATCGCGAGTGACCACAGACTCGCCGGCTTTGAGCTGGCGCCGCAGCTTGAGCGCATCGCTTAAGCTGTCGGCGGTCAACACCGCTGACAGGACCGAGCCGAGCACGGTCGCGCCTTGCACCTTTGCCTGCAACGAGGCGGCCGCGTGCGCGCCGCCGGCGCCATCGCCCATGCTCACGACCGCCAAATACCCGCCGTCGAAGCTTGCCAACAGGTCCGTGACGCTGTCGAGGCCATCGACGCACACTGCCTCGAGGTAGGAGCCCAATACGGTTTCGACGGCGCGTTCCCAACCCTTGTCGACCCGCAACTGCTGCGCGACCCGTGGCAAGCGATCGAGCGACTGAGACTTGAGCCATTGCGTGACCCGGCCGGAGGCTTTGCCGAGCGCAGCCTGCTGCAGCGCTTCGGTCGAGACCCGCTCTCCCTGTACCTGCTGCAAACGGGCACGCAGCGTATTGAGCGACTGACTCTGTTCGCGCTCGCGTTCCCGCGTCGATGAGATCTCGGACAACAGTTCTTGCAATTCTGCCGCCGCGCTTTCGCCCGCTGCGCGCGCCGCATCGGCGCGCTCGGCGAGGGTTTCCAGCGCCGCCGGCGGCTGGTGCTGCGCGAAGGCTTCGCGCTCCGCTTCTTGGCGCTCTTGCTGCTGCAGCAGCCGCCGTTGCTGGCTTTCCAGCTGCTCGATACGCGCCCGTTCGACCTGCGTCTCGCGCTGCCCCAGCGCCACCGCTTGAGCGTGGTTGTCCCAGGTGAACTGCCACGATGTCAGCGCCTGCTCGCAACGCTCGAGCGCTTGAGATGCGACTCGTTCGCGATCGTGCGCCTCGTCCAAGCCGGGCACCATGGTCGACAGCTCCATGGACAGCGATTCCAGCTGCACCCGGTCAAGCTGCACGACGCGGTCAAGCTCGGCGGTCTGCGCGTCAATTTGCTCAATGTCGGCGCGCTGGCGCAAGCGCAACTCGCGGGCGTACTCGATGCCTTGCTCGATCCGCGTCACTTCGGCGCCGGCCTCGTAATAGCGGCCTTGAATCGCATTGAGCGCATCGGCTTTCGCGGATTGGTCCGCGCGAATGCGTTCGATCCGTGCTTCGGCTTCACGCAAATCCGCGAGCACGGCTTGCATCGCGGTCTCGCAGCCGGATGTCGCTGCATCGCGAACCGCGGCTTCCAAATCGAGACTTTGCAGCCGCAGTGCCAGCAATTCGGCGAACAGCTTGCGCTCCTCCTCTTTGAGCGTCTGATAGCGGCGCGCGGTGGCGGCTTGACGCTGCAAGTGGCGGATTTGTTTTTCCACCTCTTCGCGCAAATCGTTCAGCCGATCCAGATTCTCGCGAGTGTGTCCGATGCGGCTTTCCGTCTCGCGGCGCCGCTCTTTGTAGCGGGAAATGCCCGCCGCCTCCTCCAGGAAAGCACGCAAGTCGTCGGGCCGCGCCTCGATCACCCGCGAGATCATGCCCTGCTCGATGATGGCGTAGCTGCGGGTACCCAGACCGGTGCCGAGAAACAGCTGAGTGATGTCCTTGCGGCGCACCTTGAGGCTATTGATGAAATAGTCGGAGGTGCCATCGCGGCTCACCGCGCGCTTCAGCGCGACCTCGTTGTAGCTCGCGTAAGGGCCGCCGATCTTGCCGTCGGAATTATCGAACACCAATTCCACCGACGCTTGACCTAAGGGCTTACGCGATGCGGAGCCGTTGAAAATCACGTCGGCCATCGATTCGCCGCGCAAATGCTTCGCGGAGATCTCCCCCATCACCCAGCGCACGGCATCGATGATGTTGGATTTGCCGCATCCATTCGGACCCACCACACCCGTCAGGCTGCTGGGAAAGGTAACGGTCGTTGGATCAACGAACGATTTGAAGCCGGCAATTTTCAGTTTCGTTAAACGCATTGTTCACGCGGTGTCGTGGGCCACTTGTGGCGCGTAGTGTAAAGTAAACGTCACATA
Organism: Steroidobacteraceae bacterium; assembly: GCA_035603615.1. Lineage (GTDB taxonomy): Bacteria > Pseudomonadota > Gammaproteobacteria > Steroidobacterales > Steroidobacteraceae > Bog-1198. The sequence continues at coordinate 20,443 of DATNKC010000250.1, forward strand.
GGTAAACCCCTTAACAGCGCCCGATTCCATGACAGAACCCACCTCGCGTCTTGAAGTCTTTGACAATCCCGCCCCCGAGCGGGACTACACCATCCGGATGAGCATCCCGGAGTTCACCTGCCTGTGCCCGAAAACCGGCCAGCCTGACTTTGCCACGCTCGAGCTCGAGTACGTGCCACACCTGCGATGCGTCGAGTTGAAGTCGCTGAAACTCTACATCTGGTCATTCCGCAACCGCGGCGCATTCCACGAAGCGGTGACCAACGAGATCCTGCAGGATTTGGTGGCGGCGACGGCCCCCCGATTCATGCGGATTTTGGCCAAATTCAACGTGCGCGGGGGCATTTACACCACGGTGGTGGCCGAACACCGCGCTTCCGGCTGGCTCCCCGCCGCGCCGGTGAAACTGCCATAGCGGGGCAAGCTCAGCCGTGTAGTCCTCAAGCGCCCCTGAGGCCGCAAAGTTTTGCTTTGTAATCATAGCCTTAACCTCGCAAAATATGTTTTGCCGCCGCTCTGTACACGCCTGAATGCGTCGGTATAATCGCGCGCTCTTTCGTTAGGAGGCGGAAACTACAAAATGCCCTCGAAGAAACCCAATAAAGCGGCTAAGCGGCCAGGTAAGGCGACACCCAAAAAAGCGACTCATAAAGCAGCCGCTCCTAAGAAGGCGGCGCGGCCGCCGACGAAAGCAAAGCCAATCGCCACATCGAAGGTAACTGTGAAACCGACCAAACCCGCAACTAAACCCGTGAGCGCAAAACCTGCGATCACAAAAGCACCACAGGCAAAGCCTGCGGCGCTCAAGCCCGTGCCGTCACCGGCGCCGAAAGTCCCAGCCGAAAAAATTGCACCCATAAAATTCGATCCTCGCCCGCTGGTCATGCCGGTGCGCGTGCAGCCCATCGACGAAGACGGCGATATCGAGGGCTCAGCTTCCGCGAGCCTGCTCGCCGGCCCACGCAATGTGAAGCCCTATATTGCCCGCCGCGGCGAGCAATACATGAACAAGGAGCAGTTGGAGCACTTTGCTCGCATTCTGCAAACTTGGAAACGAGACCTCATGGTAGAGGTTGATCGCACCGTGCTGCACATGAAGGATGAGGCCGCCAACTTTCCTGACCCCAACGACCGCGCCACCCAAGAGGAAGAGTTCAGCCTCGAGCTCCGGACACGTGACCGGGAGCGTAAGTTGATCCGCAAAATCGACGAAGCCCTCAAGCGCATCGAAGACGGCTCGTACGGCTATTGCTTGGAAACCGGCGAAGAGATCGGGATCAAACGATTGGAAGCCCGTCCTGTCGCGACTCTCTCGGTCGAAGCCCAGGAGCGGCGCGAGCGCCGCGAAAAGCAATACGGCGACCGCGACGACCGGTACCGATAG
>DATNKC010000251.1:0-5964 GCA_035603615.1 Steroidobacteraceae bacterium
TCCGGAAGTGTGGGCCTCAACCGTGCTGATCGTGAACTTTGACGAGAACGACGGCTTCTTCGACCACCTGATCGCACCGACGCCGCCCACCAGCGCGGCAACCGGTGCATCGACGGTCGACACGGTGAACGAGCTTTATCCGGGGGTCGAGGGCGTCGCCAGCTTCGCGCCCGGTCCCTACGGCATGGGTGCGCGCGTACCGTGCTTCGTGGTCTCGCCCTGGAGCCGAGGCGGTTGGGTCTGCTCACAGGCGTTCGATCATACTTCCGTCATCCAATTCATCGAGAAGCGCTTCGGCGTGACCGAGACGCATATCACGCCCTGGCGGCGGGCGATTAGCGGCGATCTGACCGCGGCGCTCAATTTCAAAGTGGCCGATCCGAGACCCCCGGAACTTCCGAACACGGCCAGTTTCGTCAGTTTCGTGTCGGGAGGCGCATTGACGCCCGTGACCCAGGCGACGATCGCGGCCGGCGCGCAGCCAGCCCCCAATATCCCGATTGCCGTGCCGGCGGTTCAGACGATGCCGACGCAGGAGCCGGGACAGCGCCTGGCGCGCGCGTTGCCGTATCGTCTGCAGGCCGATGCCAGCGTCAACATCTCAGCTCAGACCGTATCGATTGCATTCGAAAACACTGGAACCGTGGGAGCGTTCTTTCATGTGCGCAGCGCTCAAGGCGCGGAAAACAGCGGCATGGGGAGCGGTCCCTGGGGCTACACCGTCGATCCGGCCAAGCGCGTGCTGTCCGATCAATGGTCCCCGACCGCCGGTACGGGTTACGACTTATCGGTCTACGGCCCGAATGGCTTCTTCCGCCGCGTTGCCGGCGGGTTGACCCGGTCCTCCGCCAATCTCGCGGTTCAGGCGCTCGCGGAACTGGCCGGCGGCGCCCTGGTCCTGATCATCCAGAACCTCGCGACGTGGCCGACGACGGTTAGCATCGCCAATCAATACACTAACCGCGTGGAGCATTTCCCCTTGGCGCCTCACGGCCGCATCAGCGTGCCGGTGCTGATCGAAACCAGCTTCCGCTGGTACGATCTGGTGATCACCGACAGCACCGATGCGAGCTTCGTGCGCCACTATGCGGGTCACGTGGAAAACGGCTTCGACAGTGTCAGCGATCCGCATATCGGCAAGAGCGCTTAATTGGCGGCGCTGTCGGACAGATCCAGCTTCGTGAGCAACGCGCCGTAGCGGGGGTCGCCTTTCAAACTGCTGAGGAGCGGATCCCAGGCGATGCCGTTTAGGCCGCTGTCGCGCTGTTGGTAGGCGCGTTCCAGCCATTCGAACGCCTTGTCTTTCTCGCCGCGCCAGGCGTAGATATCCGCGACTTGGTAGGCCATGTCGCCGGCATTCTTGGCGATCAGATCCTTGAGCGCGGACTGCGATTGCTTGTCGTGACCGTTGGCGTATTCAACCATGGCGACACCCATGCGGCGATTCGCTTCGGTGCTTTGCTTTTGGAACTCGGTCTGCGCCTCGACCAGGCGGCCCTGCAGCAGGTCCAGCTGACCCAGGGCGAAGTGCAACGAGTCGGCGGTGGGGCTGATGGCGAGCGCGCGCTCGATGGACTGGCGCGCGGCGGGATAGTCGTCGGTCGCAGTCTGGAACAAGCCGACGTTGGCCCAGGCGTAGCCGCTCAAGGGATCCAAGTCGATGGCCTTTTTCATGGCAGTGATGGCTTGAGGAATTTTGCCGAAGGCGGCGATCTGCGCGCCGTACAGGCTTTGCACAGCGCTTTCGCCGGGCGCGAGCGTGAGCGCCATTTCACTGTCGGCGCGAGCGCCGGCGAAATCCAGGGTCTCGAGCCGCAACTGGGCCCGTGCGCGGTAGGCGTCGACGAACTGCGGCGCCAGCTGAAGGGCTTTTTCGGCGGCATCGCGGGCGAGCGCGAAGCGTGCGGCGTCCTGGGTGGAGTTGGCGATGGCGGTCTCGGCGAAGGAAAGGCCGGCGTAGGCGGCGGCATAGTTCGGATCGAGCGCGATGGCCTGGCGGTAGGCGGCGACGGCGCGTTCGATGTCCTCCAAATTGCCGCGGCGGCGGAATTCCCGGGCGCGCAAGAATAAGTTGTAGGCTTCCGGGCTATCGCTGCGATGCGGATCCGAGCCCATTGCCAGCAGTTTGAGCTTCAACGATCCGACTACCGCGGCGGCGATCTCGTCCTGCACTTGAAAGATGTCCTTCACGTCGCGATCGTAAGACTGCGACCAGAGATGCACGCCGTTGTCGGTGCGGATCAGCTGCGCGGTCACGCGAACCGTGTTGCCGGCGCGGCGCACGCTGCCCTCGAGCACGTGCGCGACGCCCAGGGCGCGGGCAATTTCCTTCAGCGAAACGTCCTGGTTCCTGAAATGAAACGAAGAGGTCCTCGCGATGACCTGCAAATCCTGAATTTGCGCCAGCAGCGTGATGAGTTCCTCGGACAGTCCGTCGGAGAAATAGCCTTGATCCTTTTTCTCGCTCATGTCCAGGAACGGCAATACCGCGATGGACTTCTCGTTGATCGGCCGCGTGACATAGACCGATTTAGAGTCGTCGATCGCCTGATCGATGCGCCGTTCGACCTCGTAGGCCGCCATGGCGAGCACCAGAACGGCGGCGCCCGCGCCGATCGAAACGACCATGCGATTGCGGCGCAAAAATTTTCCGAGCCGATAGCCCAAGCGCGGCGGCTGCGCCGTGATCGGCTTGCCATCGAGATATCGCTGCACATCGTCTGCCATCGCGGCGGCCGATGCATAGCGGAGTTGAGGTTCCTTCTCGAGGGATTTAAGTACAATGCGGTCGACATCACCGCGCAGCTGCCGCGTCAGTTGCTCGTGCGTGACACCGCGCACGCCCCACGCCTCTTGCACGATCTGGGTGCTGGGCTTGCGCACCTCGGCCGCGGCGATGGCGTGCTCGAGAATGGCGCGCGAGGCGCCGGCGTTCAAGCGATAGGGTCGATCTCCGGTGAGTAGTTCGAACAGCACCACACCCAAGGAATAAATGTCGCTTTTGGCCGTGACCGGATCGCCGCGGATCAGTTCGGGGCTGGAGTAAATCGGCGTAAGCGCGTGGCCGTAAACCGTGGTGAGCGGTGTCTTGCCGGCGACTTCGCCGTCATCGAGCAGCGTCGCGACGCCGAAGTCGAGAAGACGCACCTGACCGGCCTTGGTGACGAGAATATTCGAGGGCTTAAGATCGCGGTGGATGACTTGACGCTCGTGCGCGTACTGCACGGCCTCGAGCACTTGCAGGAACAGCCGCAGTCGCGCGCGGATGTCGAGCCGCTGCGCGTCGCACCAGTCGGTGAGCAGTTCGCCCTGCACGTACTCCATCGACAGGTAGGGCAAGCCTAAGGGTTCGATGCCGGCGTCGTATAGGCGCGCAATATGGGGATGCTCCAAGCTCGCGAGAATGTCGCGCTCGCGGATAAAGCGTTGTTCGAGATCGCGGCGCACGCGCGTCAGCGAGGGCAGCTTCAAGGCCACTTCGCGGTTGAACGCGCCGTCAGCGCGCTTCGCCAACCACACTTCAGCCATGCCGCCGGCGCCTAAGAGGCGCATCAGCTCGTACGGGCCGACGCGATCACCGGGCTGAAGTCCGGTGGGCTCGACGCGGCCGGCATGCTCGTCGGCGCTTTGAAGAAAGGTGGCGAAGTTCCTTCCATCGGTTGACAGGTAGAACTCCGGCAGCAGAGCCTGGCACAGAGGAGAAAAGAGGTCCTGGTACTCCGCCGGAAGCCTCTCGAGCCAGCGACGCCGCCCAGCGTCATCCAAGGGCAGCGCCTCGTCGAGCAGGCGGCTCATCAGTGCGACTTGGGGCGCGCTTAGCCGCATGGGTCTCCCTAAGCCTGAGGTTCGGCTTTGCGGGAATTGTCGCATGCCGCGAGGACTGGGCGGCAGCCGAAGAGACGGCGGTTATGGGATTGTGCGGCGCGCTGGGGAGGCGGAGGACCTTGGCATAGGGCGCGGCCAGGGGGCTAGCCTCAATGCAGGGTGCGCCACTACACTATTACCACCGTCAACCCGGTGTAGGGTCCGCTCTCCTTTGGTGCGCATCAATGAGGCAAAAAACAATGGCAAAGGTTTTCATCTTTGCTTTCCTGGTGATGGCTGCGGCTTGTACCGACCTCAAACCCATGGAAGCGCAAATTGCGGATCTGCAGGAACAGGTCAATAAACTGCAGGCTGACCTCGCGAAATCGTCGAGCACCGCGAGCGCCGCCAACAAGGCGACTGCCGCGTCTGCGTCGGCCGCTGCCGGCGCCGCGAACAAGTCTTTGTCGATCGCCGAGTCGAATACCGCCGCCATCGAGGCGCTCAACGCCAAGATCGATCAGATGTTCAAAAGGCGTCCGACGGACTAGGCACAGGCGATAAACCCGCCAGCGCAATTGAACTCACGGTGCAGCCAGTGGCGCGTTCGAAAGCCTTCCAGGAACTTTTTTTGCCTTCCCGCGGCAGCAAGCCGCGGGCGAGAAGCGTCGCGCTTCCCGAGGACAATCCGGCGTTTCAGGAGATCTGGGCGGTCGTGGGAGCCATCCCGCGGGGCTCGGTGTCCACTTACGGCGCGGTGGCGCGTGCGGCGGGTCTGCCTGGACGGGCACGCATGGCGGGGCGGGCGCTGCGCGAGTCGCCGAAGGAAATGAAATTGCCGTGGCACCGGGTGGTGGGCGCTGGGGGCAAGATCGTTTTTCCAAGCACCTCAGTGAATCACCGCGAACAGGCGCGGCGTTTGCGGGCGGAGGGGGTCGTGGTCAAGGCAGGAAGAGTGAGCCGCGAGGCGATCGTGGATTTGGAGTCGTTCTAAGTTAGTCGAGGCGCTGCGCCGGCACTTCGTGGCCATCATGCCGCAGCACTAGTCCGGTTGCGCGACCCGTTCCGTCCGTTACGAAAGTGATTTGCGCATCCACCGCCTTGTAGAAGAATTTCTTTTCTGATTCCGGATAAATCGGAACCTCGGATGCCCCCCGTGATTGAGCGAAGAGAGCGCCATCCCGATGGGTCACGGTCAGGACGACATTCGGCGCGAGTTCGTACCGTCCGACATAGTTGGCGAGAATATCGGGGTCTACGTGTACGGGTTCACGCGGTCCTTGCCGAAGTGCGGGATCCGATTCCAGGCAAACGTCACTCGTATGCAACCAGCAATTCGGACCCTGTCCGTGCGCATCACGTCGCAATCGACACACCGATGCCCGATCTCCCTCGGCGAAGGCTTTGGCGAGCAGCGCTTCCTCCTCCGCCGATCGAGCTCCCTCGCAATGAAAGATGCCGACTGGGGATGTGAACTTGGCGTTGTACCCGGTCGCGACTCTGGTCACCAGCAGCATTGAGCCGGCGCCAATGCCGGGCATCGTGGGGATCGTAACGGTGAGTGGAATAAGCAGCCGTCCCCCGACTGCCAACTGATCGAGCCAGATCGAATGCGGACGTGTGCCGCCGGCGTTGACGAATATTGCATCGAAGGTACCAAAGCGATCGAGCGCGCCGTTGTTGGTAACGACCTTCACCGTTGCATACGATTGCAGATTCAGATTCGCGCGTGCGGCTAATGCCGGGTCGATCTCGACGGCGACAACGCTGCCATGCGGCCCCACAGCGTGCGCGGCAATCGCGGTGTAGTAACCCACGCCGCAGCCGATATGGAGGAATCGATCGCCCGCGGAGAGATTCAAGCTGTCCAGGAATAGCAGCAGAGCCGATGGCTGGCCGTTGTTCAACATACGTCGCTCGTCCAGCGCGACTAGGACATCGTCGTAGAGATGCCGGGGATTGTCGTCGGGCGTGAGCTGATAGGCCCCGCCTCGCACGATCTTCCAGGGCCCCGGCCCGACGAAGTTCTCGCGCGCGACGGCCGCAAGACCCTCGATGAGTCCCGCGGACTTGATGTGGCCTTGCTGTTGAATCTCCTGCGCGAAACGCGTGCGTGCCTGCTGCAGGTCTTCGCTGGTCATACCGAGTCCCTCCTACGCT
>DATNKC010000252.1:0-2727 GCA_035603615.1 Steroidobacteraceae bacterium
CGACACTTTTGCAATGCTGACGGCATTTCTATTGATTGCCGTTTCGCCGTCGTGGGGAGCGCAGGTATTCGATTTTCGGGTTCCGGCTTCACCGTCGGACGCCGCGGCCGCCATCAGTGATCTGGCGTCTCGGCTTATTCCTGTCTATCAAGACTCTGACCCGGAGCGGTACCTAACGAATCTATCCGCGCTGCAAATGGCCGTCGGCGACTACGCGGCGGCGGACATCTCGCGGCAATCGTTGCGCGACAGGCGCAGAAAATCGGACTTTGGACCTCCGGTAAGCCGTGCACTGGTATTCGACATCTACGCGCATGCCAAGGCGCTGGAGATTGAAAACAAGGTTACCTTCGCCGATGCATTTACGAGTTCCTATCGCGACAGCATGCGACCTCTCGATGATCGCGACGAATTCGCCGTCGCGCGCTGGCTCGGCACGTCTCCATCGGTCTACCGCGATGCGCTGCAAAGGGCATTCGATCAGTTTCGATCCAGGGACAGGATCGACGAATCCGATGCAATTGAACTGATCTGGAAATACGTGGCCTTTGATGCGTATCGAACCTTTGGCGCGTTGGTGGTCTTGTTGAATGCCGAGGACGATCATCGGCGCTACGCAACCGATAGCGGCATTGTCATCGAAAGGCCGGGCGGCGTGCACATTTCGGTGACCGTGATTCGACCGACAGGCTTGAATAAGCCGCTGCCGGCGCTGCTCGAGTTTGCACAGAGCGAGACGCAGGGCGATGCAATGGACAGCGCCGCCCGCGGTTATGTGGGCGTCGTCGCTCACGTAAGCGCGAAACGGAAATCCGCCGCGGGAATCGATCCCTTTGCATTCGCGGGCGCCGATGCGCGTGAAGTGATCGATTGGATCGCGAAACAGACTTGGAGCGACGGCCGCGTGGGCATGTATGGCGAGGCTTATAGCGGTTATGCGCCTTGGGCGGCCGCCAAGCGACTGCCCAAGGCGCTCAAGGCCATCGCGACATCGGTATCGGTGGCGCCCGGAGTCAGTTTTCCGATGGAAGGCAATATCTTTCAAAATGCCGCGTACGGATGGTCATTGCAGATGAGCGATGCCGCGCGAGTGGATGGACCCGATTCAGCCGACGCGCCAGAATGGCGAGCGCTCAACGAGAAGTGGTATCAGAGCGGCAGACGCTACCGCGATCTGGGCCGGCTGTACGGAAAGCACAACCCGGTCTTCATTCGCTGGTTGAATCATCCTAGCTATGACGCGTACTGGCAGAACCTCCTGCCCTACCGGGAGCAGTTTGCCCATATCGACATTCCGGTTCTCACCATGACTGGCTACTACGCAGCGAGCGCGCCCGGGGATTTGTACTTCTTCACGCAGCATCATCGGTATAACCCCCACGCCAACCACACCTTGCTCATCGGCCCCTATGATGAAAGCATGATGCGCGCCGGAGCCGCGGCGAATCTGCGCGGATACCAAGTGGATCCGGTCGCGCTCGTCGATTTTCGCGAGCTGCGCTATCAGTGGTTCGACCACGTCTTCAAGGATGCGGCAATGCCGGCGTTACTGTCGGACGCCGTCAACTATGAGGTGATGGGAGCAAATGAATGGCGGCACGCGGCGTCCCTCGAGGCGATGGCGGACGGGTCACTCAGGTACTATCTCGATACAGCAGGTTCCGGTGCGAATCGTCGCTTGAGTCTGCACAAACAGGCCAACGACGCGTTCGTGCCGCAGAACGCGAACCTGGTCGACCGAAGGGACGCGGCTTGGACGCCGCCCACGGATCTCGTCAGCAAGAGTCTTGCCCCGCGTTTCGGCACGATATTCGTGAGCGAGCCCTTACCCAAGGCGAGCGCGTTCAGCGGCCTGTTTTCCGGGCGCCTGGATTTTGAAGTGAACAAAATGGATCTGGACTTGAACATCACGCTTTATGAACTGCTGGCAAACGGCGACTACGTGCGGCTTTTCAGCCCGACTTACGAGATGCGCGCAAGCTATGCTGAGGATCGCGCTCATCGGCATCTGCTCAAAGCGGGCGAGCGCCAGAAACTGGCATTCAAGAGCGAACGAATTACGAGCCGGCAGCTGCAGGCCGGCAGCCGCATCGCCATGGTGCTCAGCATCAGCAAACGGCCGGATCGCGAGATCAATTATGGCACCGGCGGCGATGTCAGCGAAGAGTCCATCGCTGACGGTAAAATTCCCATTAAGATCCGCTGGTATAGCGATAGCTATATCGACATACCCATACACAAATAAGAATTTTAGACCAGGCGTTTCATCAGGGACATGGCCGCAGCCGGGTTATGCACCTTGTGGCCGCTGATCACATAGAGAAACACGTCTCGCGATTCATGCTTGCCGGGGTCCGCCTCGACGTACTCCATGTCATCCGGTGCCGAGCCGGAAGCCCATGCACGGGCGCGCGCCGCCCAGCGCTTGAGCGAGGCCTCGGAATAGCCGTCAGCTTCAGTCGCCTTGGTACCCATGATGCGGGCATAGACGAACGGCGCTGTGAGATCGGCGATTTGCGGATAGCTGGAATCGCCCGCAATGACCACGGCGACACCATACTTGCGCGCGAGCGCGATGAAACCGGGCGTGCGGAAGCTCTCATGTCGAACCTCAACGGCGTGGCGCAGCGCACGCCCCGCGATTTCACGGGGCAGAAGCGTCAAAAAGGCTTCGAAGTCGGCGGGTTCGAATTTCTTGGTCGGCAAGAACTGCCAATTGATCGGACC
>DATNKC010000253.1:0-12811 GCA_035603615.1 Steroidobacteraceae bacterium
GATTTGGTCCAGCTGGACCTGGCATCGCTCGACAGCGTGCGCCGCTGCGCCGATGGGCTGCTCGCCGCGGGCAAGCCTTTCGACCTGATGATTGCCAACGCCGGTGTCATGGCGTGTCCCAAGAGCACCACGGTCGATGGCTTTGAGACGCAGTTCGGCACCAATCACCTCGGACACTTTGTTCTGGTGAACCGCATCGCTTCGTTGCTCAAGGCCGGTTCGCGATTGGTGAACTTGTCTTCTGCCGGCCACCGCTATGCCGACGTTGATCTTGCAGATCCGAACTTTGAGCACACGCCCTACGAGGAGTTCATTGCCTACGGCCGCTCCAAGACCGCCAATGTGCTGTTTGCGGTCGAGTTCGACCGGCGGCACAAGGCGCGTGACGTGCGGGCGACGGCGGTGCACCCGGGAGGTATCCGGACCGAGCTCAGTCGGCATTTGACGCCCGAGGTGTTGAAGAAATTGATTGCGGAGATCAATGCCGGTCAGCCCGAAGGTGCGGCGCCTTTTAGCTATAAAAGCATTCCGCAAGGCGCAGCGACCTCGGTGTGGGCCGCTTGTGTAGCCGATGCCGAGGCGATTGGCGCTCGCTATTGCGAAGACTGTCACGTGGCCGAGGTCGTCTCAACTCCCGGCTTGCGCGCAGGTGTGCGGGCTTACGCCCTCGATCCGCAACGCGCACGAGCACTGTGGCAGAAAAGCGAAGAGATGGTTGGCGAACGTTTTAACTAGAACTGAACCCGCGCAGGCGCGGTACTTGAGGAGAAGACTTATGCATACATGGACATCAAATCTACAGCTCGCTGAGAGCGGAAAGGGCGAGGTGCTCATCCCGCTAATCCGGGCGGCGGCCACCATCGGCTTTGCCATCGCGCCGTGTTCCTTGGGCTTCGTCATCATCGCGGTTTCCGAACACTTGATTCGGTCCATCATGGTGGGGGATGACCCGGAAATGCTGATGAGCGATTTGCAGAATCAGTTTCCCAGCGATGCCTTTGAGATCATCGAGAACGACGATGCGGGACTGGTCACGAAAGTCGTGGACTTGATTGAGCGCCCCGAGCAGGCGTTGCAATTGCCTGTCGACATTCGCGGCACGGATCTCCAGATTCGTGTCTGGGAAGCCTTGCAGAAAGTGCCTGTCGGCACCCCGGTGAATTACACGTTTTTGGCGGAGCAGATCGGGGCGCCGAACGTGCCCTGAAGCATCGACCCACATATAATCATGGCGGCGCGCATCGCCGTGCAGACGTGGAGTCGAGCTTATGCCGCGAACCCTTCTTGTCCCGCCGCAATCCCGGCGGCAGTTTCTCGCCGGCGTCGGCGGCCTTGGCTTAACCGGCTTGTTGGGTGCGCCGGCGTGGAGCGGTACGGAAGAATCGGTCGTCTTTCCCTTCGTCAACGGCGGCCGCAATCTGGTCAAGACCTTTCCGCAGAAGGGTGCGATGGTTTTACAGCGCGCACGACCACCGCTGCTTGAAACGCCCTTTGATGTATTTGATCAAGGCATCTTTACGCCCAACGATCGTTTCTACGTCCGTTGGCACCTTGCCAATATTCCCACCGTCATTGATCCGGCCACCTTTCGGCTCAAGGTCCGCGGTCACGTAAAGCAGCCGATAAGCTTCGCGCTCGATGACCTGGTTCGGAAATTCAAGCCGATCGAGATCGCCGCGGTGAACCAATGTTCAGGTAATTCGCGCGGATTTTTCGCTCCGCGCGTGGCGGGCGGGCAATGGGCGAATGGAGCTATGGGCAATGCCCTATGGAGGGGCGTAAGCCTGAAGGCCGTGTTGGATCGTGCCGGTGTCAAGGCAGGGGCGCTACAGGTCCGCTTCAACGGGCTCGATACCGGGATACTTCCGCAAACACCTGACTTCATGAAGTCGCTCGACGTCGATCACTCACTTGATGGCGAAGTGATGATCGCGTACGCGATGAACGGCAAGCCGCTGCCTCTATTAAATGGCTATCCGCTGCGGTTGGTTGTGCCCGGTTGGTACGCGACCTATTGGGTCAAGATGCTCGATGATATTGAGGTCCTGGACAAGCCCGATGATAACTTTTGGATGACACGAGCCTACCTGATTCCCGACACGCCGCTCGCTGACATGGTGCCGGGCCAGCAGGGCGTAAAATTGATTCCGATAAACCGGATGGTGCCGCGTTCATTCTTTACAAACGTCAAGGACCAGGCGAAATTCAAGGTCGGCGAAACAACGACGGTGCGAGGCATCGCGTTCGGCGGCGATACGGGACTTGCCAAAGTACTGTTTTCGGCGGATGCAGGAAGCCATTGGCAGGAAGCGCGACTGGGGTCCGACCACGGCAAATACAGCTTTCGGCGATGGACCGTGGAATTACGGCATTCCTCGGCGGGACCGCAAACACTCATGGTCAAAGCGCTCAATACGGCTGGCGCGTCTCAGCCCGATGGCGCGAACTGGAATGGCTCGGGCTTTATGCGAAATATCGTTGAATCAGTTTCAGTGCAATCCGTTTAGCGGACCTTGGACATGCTCAAAGAAGTGCGATTCAGTATAGCGGCACTGTTCTGCGCCGCTATCTTGTCTTTGGTGTGCGGCGTCGCGTCGTGGAGCTCTGCGAGAGCAGACTCAACATCCGGCAAGAAGGATCTGGCCTCGCGGCAGTGGGCAATCGTCAGAGTTGCACTACCCGAGAACGATGAGCCTTTTCCCCCTGGCATCGGCGCAGACATTGCGGGCAGCCAATGCCTGATCTGTCACTCGGCAGGAATGGTCTTGACTCAGCCCCCTCTCAAGAAAGACGAGTGGCGCGCCGAGATAATGAAAATGCGTTCTGCTTACGGAGCGCCGATACCTGACGATCAAGTGGATGCCTTGTCGGAATATCTGAAAAATATCAACGGCCGACAATAAAGTCTCTTAAGCGCGGCGTTGCTCCCGCAGCAGGGCTTTGACGTGGCGATGGATCAGCACGGGGACGTAAGTCTTGATCCTTGCGGTTCTCTCTAATTTTGCGCGTTCGCTGGTGTAGATCTTTGCCACGAGTTCGAGCGGCAAATGCGTTTCTTGCGCCAAAAGTTCTATCTCGGTATCGGCATTGGCCGGCCGGATGAACTGTTGCTCGCTAATCGCCGGGGAGTCGTCATTCATACACCCGACTTTACTAGTGACGCAACTTCGTGGCTCTTTTGCAAAGCAAATTTGCCATCTCCAATCAATCGTGGGCCGCAAACCACTGCAACCGCAGCACTAAAAGCGGGAATTTACGCGAATCGTGTCGCAAAAAGGTCGTTGTCTCACGCGTCCGGGTGTCACCCACGGGGACTTAGGAGCGATTTCGCCCGGATCGTGGCTCACAGCTATAATCGCTATGGCAGCACACGGCGGTGTTGCCTGAGTCAACGAGAGCGGCTTTTAATCCATTCTTGAAAGGCGCGGCCGATGTGGGTTCCAAATGCACTGCGGCGGCATGTGGCAGGATTGCTGCTGTGGGGTATCGCCATACCGTACACAGCTGGTGCCGAGCCGCGGATTGCGGCCACTGAGATCTCCGGCACCGTTACCAGCGCGCACCGCGCGGAAGCCGGTGTCTGGGTCATTGCTGAAACGCATGACTTTCAAACACGCTTCGCCAAGATTGTCGTGACCGACGAGGCCGGCCGGTACCTGATTCCCGAATTGCCCGCGGCGAAGTATCGCGTCTGGGTGCGCGGCTATGGCCTCGTCGACTCGCGTGGCGTCGACGCAACCCCCGGACAGCATCTCGACATTGCCACCACCATCGCGTCGGATGCGGTGACGGCGGCGAAGTCTTATCCAGCCGCGTATTGGTACGCGATGATGAAAATACCCGAGGAGGAGCAGGTCGCAAAGGTACCCGGCGGCCGCAATGCCTATCTGATGTGGATGAAGAACATGGGTTGCGTCGGCTGTCATCAGCTGGGGAATTTGGCGACGCGGACGATCCCGAAGTCTTTGGGCACCTTCAAATCATCGCAGGAGGCTTGGCTGCGACGCCTTCAGTCGGGGCAGGCCGGCGTGCAAATGATCAACATCGTGCAAGGCGCGCTGGCGGGCATTCCTATTCATTATCTCGCGGACTGGACTGATCGCATCGCGGCCGGCGAACTCCCTGCGGTGCCGCCGTCCCGCCCGAGCGGCATCGAGCGCAACATCGTCGCCACCGTGCGCGATTGGTCGGATGGCAAAGCCTATTTGCACGACCTGTCGGGAACCGATCGCCGCGATCCAACCGTTAATGGCCACGGCTTGCTTTACGGCGCGCCGGAACTGAGCACCGATAATTTTCCGGTGCTCGATCCGGTGCACAACGTCGCGACTACGTTCAAGGCGAGCGTACGCGACGCGGCGACACCCACGACCCACGACGATCCGGTACTTGCGCCTTCACCATACTGGGGCGAGGAGCGAATCTGGGATAGCCGGGCGATTGCCCACAATCCCATGCTCGATCAATCCGGCCGCGTGTGGTACACCGCGCGGATTCGCGCCGCGGACAATCCCGCGTTTTGCAAACAGGGTTCGAATCTTCCGTCCGCCAAAGATTTTCCCATCGATGCCAGCGAGCGCCAAGTTGCGGTGTATGAGCCGAAGAGCGGCAAATACACCTTCGTCGATACCTGCTTTAGCACTCACCATCTGCAATTCTCAGCAGACCCCGACAACACCCTGTGGACCAGCGGCGGTCACGAGGTCGTGGGATGGCTCGACACCAAGAAATTCGATCTCACCGGCGATGCCGCAGCTTCTGAAGGGTGGGCCCCTTTCGTGCTCGACAGCAACGGCAACGGCAAACGGGATTCATGGACCGAACCCGGCCAGCCTTTGGACCCGACGCGGGACCAGCGTCTGGCGGTCAGCTTCTACGCGGTCATGCCGAATCCTGCCGACGGCAGCGTCTGGGGCACGGTCGCATTTCGCTATCCGGGCGCCATTGTTCGATTCGACCCGCGCACCCGCTTGAGCGAAATCTACAATGTGCCGGCACCCGGTTTCGGTGTGCGCGGCGGCGACATTGATCGCAATGGCGTGGTGTGGGTTTCCTTGGCGAGCGGACATCTGGGGGAGTTTGATCGTCGCAAGTGTAGGGCTCCGCTCAATGGACCGAACGCGACGGGTGATCACTGTCCGGAAGGTTGGAGCTTCCACCGCTTACCGGGTCCGGGTTTCGTGAACGTGCCGCAAATGAGCGTCGAATCGAGCTATTACACCTGGGTGGATCAACACGACACGTTGGGACTCGGTGCAAACGTGCCGATTGCCACGGGCAATTTGTTTGACGGCGTGCACGCACTGGTCGGCGGAAAATTCGTGACGCTGCGTATTCCCTATCCGCTGGGCTTTTACGCCAAGGGCCTCGAAGGCCGTATTGATGATGCCGCCGCGGGCTGGAAGGGACGCGGCATCTGGATAACGAGCGGCGACCGAACGCCCTGGCACAAGGAAGGAGGCAAGGGCACCAAGCCCTTGGTCGTCCACTTTCAGGTGCGCCCTTCACCTTTGGCCGACTGACGATTGATGGCAGCCTTCACTCGAGAATTTCGCGAGATTCAGTGTGAGGCCTTCGGGAACTTGAGGCGCGTCAAAGTCAGGGTTGCCATCGACAGCGCGATGAAGGCCCCAACGCCGATTGCGATGTCGTTCACGGGTGCCTTGAAGAACACGGCCGCTGAGTAGCCACCCACCAGCGCAAGCATGCTTAGGTTCTCGAACATGTTTTGAATCGCAATCGCGGAGCCCGCTCCGACACTGCCCCCACCCTCTCTTTGCAAGAGCGCATCGAGCGGTACGACAAAAAATCCGCTGCACATACCGACGAAAGCCATCACGGCAAATGCGAGCGGCAGCGTGGAGACAAGAGGCAAAAGACAGACCCCCACGCCGATCAGAATGCCGGCTGGGAGTGCTCTGCCAACGTGTTGCAGCCGCACGAAACGAGCCGCGAGCGCGGCGCCCACCACGATTCCCGCCGCGACCATGCCCGTTAGAAAGCCTGGCAATGAATTGTTGGTCACGTGAAGAGCTACCGGCACCCAGGCGATGACGAGGAAGCGAAGGGCCGCTCCTGCGCCCCAGAAGAGGGATGTTCCTATCACGGCCAGTCGCGCGTTTCGACTCTTTAAGAGCGAGCGGGTCCGCATGGCAAAGGACTTAACGATTGGCACAAAGGCAAAGCGCATGGCCCGAACCGCAGGCCGCTCGCTGCGTGGAATGAGAATTGCGCTCAAAGCAGACGCTGCATAGCATGCCGTGATCGCCGTCAGCGCGCCTTCAATGCTCCAATCCGTCAGGGCCCCGCCCGCTACGGCGCCCAATAATATCGCCGCAATCGTCGAAGCTTCCAGCAAGCTATTGGCTTTGACCAGCTGCGTCGGCGTCACCAGTTCGCCCAAGATTCCGTACTTGGCGGGCGAGTTGGCTGCCGCGCCCGCACCCACGAGCGCGTAGCTTACGAACGGATTCAAGTGCAGGCACATACCCAAGGCTCCCGCAAACTTGAGCGCATTTGCATAGAGCATGACGCGTCCTTTGGGACGCGCATCGGCGAAAACACCAACAAAGGGTGCGAGCAGTATGTACGCGCCCACAAAGAAAGCTTGGAGAAGCGGCCCGCTCCAAGCAGGATAGCTCTCGTGCCGGACGAGCGCGAGGGCTGCAAAGAGAAGCGCATTGTCCCCAAAAGCAGAAAGGAACTGGGCTCCCAGCGTTGCGAACATCCCGCGCGACCAAAGGCCCGCGGGTATGAACTTGCGTCGCGCGCGCTTAGAGCGGCGCTGACTATTCGCCGACATCATAAGACCCATTCATCGGCAAATCTGACTCCTCAGGAATGTAAGTGCGCCCCGATTGCCTCAGACATCGAGCAATCCGTAAGGTTCTGCATCGTCCCCCACGTGTTCAGCCCCGTGATGCGCGGCGGCGGTGGAGGCATGACGAGCCGGGGATTAGAATGGTGCCGACCGCAATGATTGGAAACCCGGTGCCACGAATTTGCGCATACGTGCCAAAGTGAACGAGTTATCGAGCGCGGCATTGCTGGCAATGCTGCTTTTCGCCGGCGCCGCGCATTCGGAGTCCATACCCCTTATTCACGCACATGGCACACTGCAGGTGCCTGTCGTTATCAACGGCAAGGTTTCACTTGATTTCACCATTGATAGTGGCGCGACGGACGTCTCCATTCCCGCGAGCGTATTTTCCAATCTGGTGCGCGATGGCATCGTGTCATCCGAGGATCTCCTCGATAAGCGGATGTACAAACTCGCGGACGGATCCGGAGAAATCTCGCAGCGATTTCGCATTCGATCCTTGCGAGTGGGTAAATTGGAAGTTCGGGACGTCATCGCGTCGGTCGGTGACTCTGGGGGATTGCTGTTGTTGGGGCAGAGCTTTCTATCGCGGCTTAAATCTTGGTCAATTGACAACGAACAGCAAGCGCTGCTCATTACGCAGTCAACGACGTCCCGCTCGCCATTGATTGTGCCACACTCAAAAGATGGTCATGGGACCGGCGATTGGGTGCGAATCAGCGCTCCAAATGAGCCCCTGGCGGAGCTCTATGTGAATACCGCGAGCTTCCAGGGCAAGGGGAACTTGCGGTCGTTGTGGGAAAAACACGTTTTCCCGCCGCATACCGAAAAGTGGCTGGGCAAGTGGGTGAATTTTGCGGAGGATCATTGGGCATTTGACTGCGACGAAGAGAGAGTCAAATTGGACGCGAGAACTGACTACTACGAGGACGGGACGCGTTGGGTCGCTGATTTGAAGCTGATTGCATCAACCGCGTGGCACCGTGTCCCGCCAGACACGGTCAAGGATGGAGAGATGAAGCTGTTGTGCGATTGGCAGCCGCAATAGGCAGCGCACTGTATTATCAGCTCCGGGGTTTGGGCCAGAGAGAATAATATGAAGCGCTCAACGTACGTCCGGTTGATCTTGCTGGGCTCCGCGATGGGTTTATATGCCTGCGATGAAGTCCGCCAGGATCTTGAACAGCAAAGATACGCATCGTTCGATGAGTGCCGTCGTGATTGGGGAGATCCGGCCGATTGCCGGCAATCATTCGCGGTGGCTGGACAGCCTGGCTACTATTACGGACCTCGTTACTATTGGGATCCGAATCTGGCGCGCCCGGTTGCGGTCAGCGCCGACGGCACAACGCGAGTCGTCAACAATGCCCATGTCACCAGTACCGGCTCGGTGTCAGGAATAACCAGCCGTGTCGGCAGCGTCTCTCGCGGGGGCTTTGGCTCCTCAGCGCATGCGTTTGGCGGGAGGGGCGGCTAATGCAGCGCCAGATTGTCGTTCCGCGTGATGATTTTGCGCGGAAGCTGGAGGCGCAGGGGCTCTCGTTTCATGCGCGCGACAAGTATTGGAAGGAAGATGCCTGCTATCAGTTCGACCTGAAGCAAGTCGAGACGGTAGAGGCGGCCACCAATGAACTTCACCAAATGTGCGTCGCCGCGCTGGAGAATGCGATCGCCGCGGAGCGCCTGGGCCAGCTGGCAATTCCGCAAGCGTTCTGGGATCTCATTGCGGCTTCGTTGAAGCGCAGGGACTTCTCTTTGTATGGGCGCTTCGATTTGTCCTATGACGGCAAGAGCGCTCCGAAATTGCTGGAATACAATGCCGACACGCCCACCTCGTTGCTCGAGTCGGCGGTGTGTCAGTGGTATTGGATGGAAGATAAGTTTCCCGGCGCCGATCAGTTCAACTCGATTCACGAGAGGCTGATTGCGCGCTGGCGGCAATTGCCCGGAAGCGCTCCGATCCATCTCGCCAGTCTCGATGGCAACGAGGAGGATTGGGCGTGTACGACCTATCTCATCGACACGGTGGCCCAAGCCGGGCGCAAAGCCGAGCATATCAATATTGAAGATATCGGCTGGGACGCCTCGCGCAGCGCCTTTGTCGATTCCCAGGGCAGCGCGATTGAGAATTTATTCAAGCTTTATCCGTGGGAATGGCTGATGGTAGAGGACTTTGGTGGGCATATTGCCGCGAGCAGCACAAGGTTCATCGAACCGCTGTGGAAAGCCGGGCTTTCGTGCAAGGGGCTGCTGGCCCTGCTCTGGGAACTCTATCCAGAACATCCGAATTTGCTGCCCGCTTACTTCGAGCCGGGGCGCTTGAGTTCCTACGCCAAAAAGCCGCTCTATTCGAGAGAGGGCGCCAACATCGAACTGTATTCGAACAAAGCATGTCTGGAGAAAGCCGATGGACCCTACGGCGAGCAAGGGTACATCTACCAAGCTCTGCAAATCCTCCCCGCCTTCGACGGGCATTATGCGGTAGTCGGGTCGTGGGTAATCGACGGTCAGAGCGCCGGCATGTGCATTCGAGAGGATTCATCTCCCATCACTTCCAATTGCAGCAGCTTCGTTCCCCACTACTTTATTAACTAGGGGTCTTTATGTTCAACGCCATTGCCGCCTTCGCGGAATATCTCGGTACCTCCATCGTGCTGCTGTTACTGTTTGTTTACATATACGCACGGGCAACCCCCTACAAAGAATTCGCGCTCATCGCGCATGACAATGTCGCCGTGGCGATTACGTTTGCCGGCGCCGTTCTTGGATTCACCTTTCCGATGCTCGCTGCGATCTTTTATACTCACTCGCTCGTTGAAATGATCGTTTGGGCCGCGATTACCTGCCTGGTGCAGCTGGGCGTACTGCTGGCGCTTCGCAGTCAGGCGAAGCGTATCGAAGAGGGACATGTGTGCTCGGCGGTGGTGGTCGCGACGTTTTCAGTCGCCATCGGACTTCTGAATGCGGTGAGCATCAGCAATTAAAGTGAATCCATGACCAGGGCATACGATGTCATCGGCGACGTGCACGGTCAGTTCGACAAGCTGGTTGCACTACTCACGCACCTTGGATATCGCGATTACTGCGGGACCTGGCGTCATCCGGACCGATCGGTCATTTTCGTGGGTGACCTGATTGACCGGGGTCCTAAGCAATTGGCAACGGTGGATTTGGTGCGGCGGATGGTGGAGGCGGGTTCCGCGCGCTGTGTCATGGGGAATCATGAGTTCAATGCGATCGCGTGGGCGACGCCGGACCCGGAACATCCGGGGAAATTTTTGAGAGATCACCATAAGCCGGGGAATCGCGAGCAGCATCAGGCGTTCCTCGACGAGGTTGAATGCACGCCCCATCAGAAAGAAATCACGGATTGGTTCAAGACCTTGCCATTGTGGTTGGATTTGGCGGACTTGCGAATTGTGCATGCGTGCTGGCACCAGATGTCGATGGATCGGCTGCAGCCGTTGATGGGGCCGGAACAGACATTGACGAACGAATTGATTTTGCTGGCGAGCCGCAAAGAGCATTGGGCGTACCAGGCGATCGAGACGATTTGCAAGGGACCGGAAGTGGAGCTGCCCGCGGGGATTTCATTTAAGGACAAGGAAGGCAAGGTCCGCACCGAGGTTCGGATACGCTGGTGGCAGGCGGATTTGTCGACCTATCGCCAGGCCGCGATCGGGCCGCCGGAGGAAATGCAGATGATTCCCGATGTGCCGATGCCGACGGAACGGGTGGGCCACCCCTATGTGGGTCCGCCGGTATTATTTGGCCACTATTGGTTTACCGGAACGCCGACAGTGATTTCACCGAGGTTTGCGTGTCTGGATTACAGTGCGGCGAGACAAGGTCCGCTCGTCGCGTATCGTTGGGATGGAGAAACGGAGCTCAGGTCGGAGAACTTGGCCTGGGTGTAGCCGTTTGATCATCACCGCCAGCGCAGGTCCGGCGGGATCACCTGTTGACTGCGCAACGCCTCGACTTCGGCGCGCTCGCGAAGCGCATTCGCATGGCGCTCTGCAATGACGCGTTGGAATCGTACGTCACCACGTAATCCATCGAACGCGGTATCCGCATCGAGCAGCCAGGCATCCGGCGCCCAGCCTGAGCGCGAGAATGCCCCGAGCTCGCCGAGGGCCTCATCGGTTCTCCCCAGAAGAACCAGGGCTCGCGCGCGCTGCAAGGTGAACCACAGAGTGCCGCGCCGGTATTTGACCGCCGCGATGTCCGACGCCGACAGCGCCATCTCGAGCACCCGGCGCGCCCGCTCAGTATCGCCGGCACGCATCATGAGATCGCCCAGCCCGACCTCGAGGGCCATGTCTCCGGCGATCGGGACTCTGGTGGTCGGCATGCCGTTCTGCCAGTCGATTCCCGCCTCCTTCGCAAAAAAATCCAGCGCGCGGCGTCTGGAAGTTGGGTCATTGGCGCTCATCAGTATCGCGAAATGTCCGTAACGCGCGTCCGGCGGGATCGGGAGGTTGGCTCGCGCCGCATCGTTGTACATGATGGCAGCCGCCTTCTGCCACTCGTGCCGGTACGCGTGCACCGCGACCCACGCGCTTTGATTTTGATCGTTGGCGAGAAGTTGTTCGGCCGCGGGCAGATCCCCGACGTCCAAGTACATGTGGATGAGAACGCCGCGCACGGCGGTGGACATGGGATCGAGCCGCAGTGCCTGCTCGGCGAGTCGGATGCCGTCCGCGATGCGGTTCTGGCAGCAGAAGCGCAAGACCCCGAGGCCGTACAACGCCGGAAAGTAGTTCGGATCAATCTCGAGCGCGCGCGTGAACAAAGGCTCGGCCTTGTCGATCTGCGTCGCGCGCTGAAACAGATAGATCTGCGCCAGGGCGGTGGGGAAACGCGGCTCCAGAGGATCCAAGCGCATCGCCCCTTGCATGAGGCCGATGACTTCGTCGATCCTCGCAGGCGCCGATCGGTAGGCTTGGGACAGGACGGCTTGCGAGAGAGCGAATTGGGCACGAGCTGAGTTCGGTTCGATGGCGACGGCGCGCCGGTCGTACGCCTCCGCACGATCTGGATCGCCTTCGATCGCCGCGAGCACCTGCCATGCCTCGGCGTTTCGATTATCGAGCGCCAAGGCTTTCTCCAATTCCTGGCGAACCTCGATTTGTGTATCGGACCAGTCCTTGTCAGTCGAATTGCTGGCGCGAAACGCGAGCATCTGGTATCGGGCCGACGCAAGCCCACTCAAGGCTGCCGAAAGCGACGGGTCGATCTCGAGCGCCCGCGCGAAGTGGCCCACGGCCCGCTGCAGGTCCGCCAAGCGATTGGACGCGGCGATCTCGCGGCCCTGCAGGTACTCAAGATAGGCATCCGGGTTGGAAGTGGTCGCGGTCTTGCGCCGTTCATCAGCACTCGCGTTGAGTGTCAGCGCGAGAATCCGCGCCAGTCGGGCCGCGATCTCATCCTGCGCGGCCGGCAGATCGGCCCATGGGCGGTCGAAATTCAGGGACCAAATGTTTTGTGCGCTCATCGCATCCACCAGAGCGCTGCGCACGCGCATTTGCGGCCCGATCCGCTCCAGGCTGCCCTCCAGAAGATAACGGGCGTTGAGGTGCCGGCCGATTTCGCGCACATCGCTGTTTTCGCCTTTGAGGGCGAAGGCTGAGCGGCGCGCAATGACGGCGATCTGTGGATTGTCGGCGAGAGTATGCAGCACACGGTCGGCCAGTCCCAGCGCAAGATACTCATCCGTCTGCGCGCTGGGGCCGAGACTCTCGAACGGCAGCACGGCGATCGTGTGAGCCGGAAGCTCAGGCGGCACAGCGGGCGCCGCATTTTCTTTCACGCGCCCCTCGTCCCGGTTAGCCAAGCCGTGCAAGACAAACCCACCCGCGACCGCCAGAACGAGTGAGGCGATCGCCCACCAGAGCACGTTACGGCGCCTTGCCGCAGCCGGTGGGGCCGCGTGCGACGGCGTCAGGGGACCCTGCGCCGTCACGGTTGCGACGATTCGATACCCCCGCC
>DATNKC010000254.1:0-4800 GCA_035603615.1 Steroidobacteraceae bacterium
GTGTCGAAGTCGACCAGCATGTCCGACATGCTCATGGCAGTAGCGAACTCGCGCACCCATTGCCGAGCGGAAGCAACGTCTGCCTCAGGGTGCGCAGCAAGCAAGCCTTCAATGTCCTGCAGGTCTTTGGGCCGCCGGGCAATGGCCTTCATGACGAGCAGATCCTCCACACGCGGCAAGCGCACGCGCAGGCCGTCAATATCGTGAATCTCACTGTGGTCGATCGCCGTCTGCTCGAACGATAAACGGCCAAACGTAAGGTCGATGTTGATTCCGGATGCAACGTGCCTCATCAGAAGAACACGGCTTCGGCGCGCGAAATCGAGCGGATTCTCAATGCGGGGACGAATGCCATGACTCGCAGCAGTGGCTACGGCATTGGCCCAGTCCGCTTCAGGAAGAATCGCGAGGGCATCCACATCCTGGGTCAGCCGCGGCTGACCCAGGATCGAAGCGGCAACTCCACCGATAATCATGGAAGGCATCCTCGTGACATCCAGCCACTTCACCAAATCGGCTAGCGCAGTCCGCAGCGAAGCAGGGACTGGATCGCGATCAACCACCCAGCGCCTGCCAAAGACGAGCCCACCGAGCGCGAACGAGCTGCAAGCCGTTCTCGCGTTCCGGATCGACCGCAAAGAGGTTGCGCGACGCCATCAAAGCTGACAACTGATGCAACTTGGTGTCCATCGAAGTGCGGCGCAGCTCGGCGATTTCGATCTCTTTGACCAACTCCCAGCGCTTGAAATAAGCCTGGGCTTCGGCTGCGGTGATTGAGGCCATGAGTTCATGATACTACGAAGCGTCATGGACGACGCGACACTATGTGCCGGCTGCGTTCGGCGCTTTTGGCGCAAAAAAGGCCTGCAATTTCTGCGAGGGCTTGATGGTGGCGCGCTTTGCTTTCAATACGGTAAATGCTCCGGTCGCGGCATCGAGCACAGCATCGATGTCGAGGTCCGTCATGGCGCCGCTCAAGAACATGTTGTGCCACGGGTGGACATAGACGCCGCGTTTCAGCATCTCGCTGGACCAGAAGAAGCCGAATCGCAGATCCGGATCCTCATCGAATAGAAACAGGGGCATTTGCACAGGGCCCGTCTGGCGTAAACGGAACCCGCTCGCCGCAGCGCGCTCATGCAAGCCGCTGCGCAGCTTGCCTCCCAATCGCTCGATTCGTTCGAGATAATCGGTCTGCGCCACCAAGCGTAAAGTGACCAGCGCGGCGGCCATGGGCGAGGCGGCATACCAGAACGATCCGGTGACGAATATCGATGCGGCGGCATCGCGGGCTTTCTCCGATCCCAACAGGGCCGAGATCGGATGACCGTTGGCGATGCACTTGCCCCAGCTCGATAGATCCGGTTGCACGCCGACCGTCGACCAAGAGCAATCGCGGGCGATTCGCAAACCGCCGCGCACATCATCCACCACCAGGAGAGCGCCGCGCTGATCGCATAGCTCGCGCGCGCGCCGCGCGTACGCGGCCTCAGGCAGGGCTTGATCGACGAAGGCATCGTGCTTGAAGGGCGAGGCGAAGATAGCGGCGAGGTCGGAACCCGCTTTCGCGACGGCTGCTTCGAGGCTTTCGACATCGTTATAGGCGCAGAAGATCTGGTTGGCGCGATCCTCCGGTGTGGTACCGGACGGCCGCGGCGTACACCAGGGCGCCGCACCGTGATAAGCGCCCTTGGCCAGCACCACAGTCTTGCGGCGGGTGTGCGCCCGGGCCGTCACCAGCGCCATGGTTGTCGCATCCGTGCCGTTCTTGCAGAACATGGCCCACTGCGCATGCTTGACCATGGCCGTCATGCGCTCCGCGAGCGTGACCATCAGCTCCGTGGGTCCCGTCAGCGGATCGCCTCGGCGCATTTGATGGACGGCGGCCGCGTCTATTTCCTCGTGCGCATAACCCAGTAGCTGCGGACCGTAGGCGCACATCAAGTCCAGATACCGGCGGCCATTGACATCCCACAGATACGCGCCCTCTCCGCGTGAGAAGAACTGGGGGTAGTCATCGGGCAACAAGGCCACCGATTGATGTCCGTACATTCCGCCCGGAATTACCGCCTCGGCCCGAAGGCGCAGTTCTTGGTCTTTGTTGATCGATGCCGTCATGGTCCACCCCGAGCGATTGAATAATGATAGCCGTTGGAAAAGCGGCGCACAGCGTATACCTTGGGGGCAACAGGAGGCGAGTACGTGCATACAATGCATTCGGCAACGAACCGACGCAATTGAAAACGGCGCAAAGCGTTTCTTGGATCGGTCCGCGCCCGACGGCCTGGCAGATCAGCGCGATTCTGTTCGTCGGTACGATCGGGATTCTGATTCCCGGGGTACAGCCCGTCGTTCTGGGCGCGCTGCTGACCGAAGATCACATTAACTTATCCCAATTGGGACATGCGGCGTCTGTCGAACTGCTCGTCATGGGCGGAACGGCGGCGTTGGCGGCCGCGCTTCTGGCGCCGCGGCGGTTACGCGCGGTTTGCATCGCCGCTGGCCTCGCTCTTGCGCTGGGAAATTATTTTACGCCGCTTGCGCGGGGTGAAACGGTAACGGCCGTGCGCGCCATCACCGGAGCCGCGGGCGGTCTTCTCATCTGGATCACCGCAAGCATGATCGCGCGTTCGGCCGCTCCGGATCGCTGGGCGGGCATTTATCTGACCGTGCAAACTTTGGCGCAGTTCATCTTTGCGGCCATCATGACCTCGTGGATAAATCCCAACCATGCCGTGCAGGGCGACTTTGGTCTGTTGGCCGTCGCGGGCTTGGTTTGCGCGGTTGCCGCCTTCGCTTTGCCCTCGTCGTTTGTTGCTCTGCCCCAACGAGCCGGCGAGGTGGAGGGATCTTTCGCGATACCGCCTCCGCGGGGCTTTCTCGCCCTCGGAGCTCCTTTCCTCCTCATGATGTGCATTGTCGGTATCTGGGTGTACTACGATCCCATTGCTCAGCAAGCCGGCCTGTCGTCTCATATTTCCGGTATGGCGGTGTACATTTCGCTGGCCTTTCAAGTGTTGGGAGGCACGCTCGCCACCTTGACGGCCGGCCGGCTGAAATGGTTTCCGGTGTTTGTTATTTGCGCCGCCGTGGATTTTGGAATGATCGCCCTGCTCGGTACCCATCCATCCGCAATTTTATTTTTGGTGGACGCCGCCGTGTTCGGATTCATTTGGCTCTTTATCCTGCCCTTTCTTGTGCCGATGACCATCGAAGCCGATCCCTCGAGACGTTCGGCGGTTTTAATCAGCGGCGTGGCCCTGCTCGGCGCGAGTTTAGGCCCCACACTCGCAGGAATGATCATCAGTCCAGGCGATACGCGAGGCGCATTGTGGTTCGGCGCCGGCTGTCTTTTTTTAAGCCTAGGGATCGCCACGGGATTGCGGTTTGTAAAGAAGTTGCCCTAGGCGCGCGGGCTAAATCGCGCCCGATCGTTTCAGCGCCGTATAGCGGTTCACCAACTCGATGCCCAACTGCTGCGGTTCGCAATCGATCATCATCACCCCGCCCATGGCCAATCGTCGCAGCATGTCGCGGCGGCGTTGTTCGTACTCCAGCGCGGCGGCCACCTCGAGGCCGCTCTGCTCCGTTGCCAGCGGCTGATCCGCGATCTGGCCGACGATTTTCTCGCGCAGATTGGCAAGCACCACCAGGTGTCGCGAGCGAAGCAAGCCCAGCGCCACCGACAACTCGG
Source organism: Steroidobacteraceae bacterium (assembly GCA_035603615.1). Classification (GTDB taxonomy): domain Bacteria; phylum Pseudomonadota; class Gammaproteobacteria; order Steroidobacterales; family Steroidobacteraceae; genus Bog-1198. Next base: position 3,695 of record DATNKC010000254.1, read on the forward strand.
TCGAGTCCTCATCGCGGCAATTCGTGATGAGCACCAGCAAACCCCGCTTGCGGTGGCGCCGGATCGAATCCGCGGCAGCGCGCGTGTAGTCGGAAAAGGTCGGAGTCGGCTCCACATCGCCGAGCTCGGCCATCAATGCATTCAGCGACCGCCGACCCTTGCGCGGCGCGAAGCGCCTTTCCATGTCACCCGGCGTGCCGAAGGTCATGGCTCCGACGGCATCGCCCTTGCTGAGCGCGACGAATGCCAGCAGCATCAGAGCATTCAGTGCTTGGTCGAAGTGCGTGCTGCCCACGCCATGCTGGGTATCGTCGGCACGCATTCGCCGGCCGCAGTCCAATAGGAACATGACCGACTGATCCCGATCGTCCTGAAATTTACGCACGATCGGCCGCTGATGCTTGAGCGTGGCTTTCCAATCGATGTGGCGGATGGCGTCGCCCGCTTGATAGTCCACCAATTGATCGAAGTCGGTCGCGGATCCACGTCGGCGAATCGACTTGATGCCGATCTCCGCCAGACGATGCTTGCCGGTCAACCAGTCAAAAGCCGCATGCAGTTCGAAATTGGGGAACACCCGCCGTGAATCGCTGCCGCCCACCTGCAAATTCAAATCCAGGAGCCCGAAATTCGAGCGCAGGCGAATCTGCGCCGGATCGAAACGCTTCAGACCGCGCAGGGTGGGTGTAATCTTGAATTGCAGCGTTTGCCGTTGTCCCGCCTCGAGCGCAAAGGTAAGCGGCATGCTCGGCGTGTCCATGCTCGCATCGGCCATGTCAAACAACCGGCCGCTGTGGCGCCGCGAACCGCCATTCTCGAGGCTCAATCCCACCGTCACAGGGGCGCCGACAGCAAACGCGCGCGGCAGGTGGCGCTTCAATGTCAGCGGCGCGCGCTTCCAAGCCGACAGGCTGAGGTAGCCATCGATCACCAGCAAGGACGCCAGGACCGCCCCGCTCGCGGCGGCCGCCTGCAGAATGGTCGAGTGGGGCGTATCGACACCGCTCAACGTAGCCAACACTGCACCGACCCCGATCAGAACCAGAACGAGCGTGCGGGAGGGAATAAAAATCACTTGGAGGTCCCTCAGACTCGCGGCGCCGCGG
>DATNKC010000255.1:0-3663 GCA_035603615.1 Steroidobacteraceae bacterium
CTGATTGGCGGTATCGACCGTGCCGACGAAGGTGATCTGCTGGTGGCGGGCGAACGCATCAACGCGCTTTCAGCGCGGCAGCTCGCGCGCTGGCGCGCACACAATGTGGGCTTCGTGTTCCAGTTCTACAACCTGATGCCCTTGCTGACAGCCCAGCAAAACGTGGAGCTGCCGCTGCTGATGACAAATCTTTCCAAGACGCAGCGCGGTGCCAATGTCAAAGCGGCGCTGGAACTGGTCGGTCTCGCGGACCGGGCCACGCATAAGCCCGCGGAACTCTCGGGCGGCCAGCAGCAGCGCGTCGCCATTGCCCGGGCGCTGGTGGCAGATCCAACTCTGCTCGTATGCGATGAACCCACGGGCGATCTGGATCGGGAAATGGCTGAGCAGATCCTCGATTTGCTGCAGATCGTGAATCGCGAACAGCACAAGACCATCATCATGGTCACCCACGATCCCAAAGCGGCGGAGCGTGCGACGCGACAGTTGCACCTCGATAAGGGTCGTCTGCTGCAGGCTGAATCGAGTTTGGCGGCATGAAGTTCCTCCCCTTGCTGTGGAGCAGCTTGTGGCGCAAGAAGGCGCGCACCATTTTTACGGTGCTGTCCATCGTGATTGCCTTCCTGCTGTTCGGTCTGCTGCAGGGCATAAATGCCTGGATGAGCGCCTTTGGCACAGGATCCAATGCCAATCGCTTGTATGTCGTGAGTCGCGTGAGTCAGGTTCAGCCCTTGCCCAACGCGTACTTGCATCAGATCGACGCGGTCCCCGGGATTAAGCAGTCGACGTACATCGCCGGTTTTACCGGCTTTTATCAGGAAAAGAGCAATACGCTGGTCGGCTTCGCCACGGACGTGAAGGCATGGTTCGATCTGTATCCTGAATGGCAGATCGCCCCGGAGCAGCTTGCGGCGATGAGCCGCAACCGTGCGGGCGCCATCGTCGCAGCACCGCTCATGCGAGCGTTTCGCTGGAAGATCGGCGACCGCATACCGCTGCGCACCTCCGTGATGAAGCGCGATGGCAGCGCCGACTGGGATTTCGAAATCGTCGGAATTTACGATGTCCCCTCCACGCAGGCGGAGGCGAACCGCATCCTCGTGAACTACGCCTACTTCGACGAAGCTCGGCTGCTGGAGCGCGGGACCGCGTGGGCTTTCGTGGTGGCGGTCGACGACCCAACCCGATCGGCCCAAATCTGCGCCGCCGTGGATGCGCTCTTCGTCAACTCCGCCTACGAGACCGTGACTCAGGACGAGAAGGCGTATGTGCAAGGACAGCTCAGACAACTGGGCGACGTGAGCCTGATGGCCAATGCCATTGTGGCCGCCGTGCTTTTCACGCTGCTGTTCCTCACGGGCAATACCATGATGCAGTCGGTGCGCGAGCGCACGCCGGAACTGGCCATTTTAAAGACCGTCGGCTTCTCGGACCGCGCCGTGACGGTGCTGGTGCTGATCGAGTCGGTACTGCTCTGTGTGTTGGCTGCCTCGCTGGGACTGGCCGCCGCCGCCGCCGTTTTTCCGGTCACCGCTGCGCTCGGGATCGGCGGCTCCGCGCTGCCGATCAAAGTCGTCGCCGTCGGGTTGGCGATGGCGTTGATTCTGGCGCTCGCGAGCGGATTGCCTCCGGCGTGGCGCGCCCAGCGGCTGGTAATCGTTGACGCGTTGGCCGGCCGCTGAAGAATACGCTATGAACGTACTGAAGCAGATTGCCGCCGTCACCCTCATGAACATCAGGAGCGTGCCGCAACGCCTTGGCGCCTCATCGGTGATCGTCATTGGCATAGCCGGCGTGGTCGGCGTTCTGGTGAGCATTCTGGCCATGGTCGGTGGTCTATCGCAGATGATGACCGGCACCGGGCGTGCGGACCGCGCCATCGTCGTGAGCACGGGCGCGAGCTTCGAGACCTTGAGCAATATCACGCGCGAAGCGACCCAGACCATTTTGGACGGGCCCGGAATCAAGCGTGGGATCGACGGCAAGCCTCTGGCGTCGCGCGAGGCGCTGGCGATCGTCAGGCTGCCGCTGAAACGGAACGGGGAGAACGCCAATGTATCGTTGCGCGGCGTGAGTGAGGCCGGCTTGGCCGTTCGTCCCGAAATTCAATTGGTTGAGGGCCGCCTGTTCGGCTCCGCCGTGCGCGAGGTCATCGTCGGTCGCACCCTGCAACGCCAGTTTCGCGACCTCGAACTCGGCAAGCAGATCTTACTGCGCGGCGCCGAATGGACGGTGGTCGGGGTTTTTGAAAGTCACGCCGACCAACACGAGGCGGAGATGCTCACCGGCGCGGAAACGTTGCAGTCGGCGTTTGCGAGAAATACCTTTCAATCGGTTACCGTGTTGCTCGAATCGGCGGATTCATTTGCACAGTTCAAGGCGGCATTGACCGCCAACCCGGCGCTTAGCGTAGATGTCATGCGCGAGGCAGACTACTATCTCCAGCAATCGCAGGCATTCTCGCGGCTGTTGTCCGTCGTGGCCTATTTGATCGGCGGCATTATGGCGGTCGGGGCGGTATTCGGTGCGCTGAATGCCATGTATTCTGCAATCAGTACGCGCACGGTGGAGATCGCCACGCTGCGGGTGTTGGGATTTGGCGCCTCGGCGGTCATCGTGTCGGTGTTCGCGGAAAGCTTGTTGCTGGCGATCCTGGGCGGCGCGACCGGCGGGTGCATCGCATGGCTGCTGTTCAATGGGCATGCCGTCAGTACCAACGGCGGGGGACTTACGCAGTTGTCCGTTCCTCTTGTGGTCGACTGGAGCCTTATTGGTTTTGGCGTGCTCTGGGCCTGCATCATTGGGATGGTCGGAGCGGCTTTTCCCGCCATCCGCGCCGCGCGAGCACCCTTGGCCACCGCGTTGCGTGGAACCTAAGACAGCTGAAGCGGCATAGGAAACGGATGAACGACCCCGAACGAGCAATCACGCAACAGAAGTCGCAACTGGCCTACTGGATTTTTCAGTTGACAGGCTGGGGAGTGATTACCCTCGGTCGCTTCTTCGGCGGCATCACGGTGCTTCATCTGGACTGGCCGCGTCTCCTGCTGGAGTTGCTGCTCGTCAACTCGGTGGGATTGGTGTTCTCCCATTGGCTGCGCGATTTCGTGCGGCGTAATCGATGGCGCGCGCTGCCGATTCGGAAACTATCCTGGCGGATCTTCGTTGTCTCGTTCGTGTGCGGCGCTCCCCTCGGCATCGTGACGCAATTCACCTACCTATCGGTGTTGGTGGATCCCGAACTCCTTCTAAGGGACTACGCTCCGGCTTTGCAATTCCAGTTGGCACTGCCGGCCGCCATCGCCTTGGAGATTGCCAATTGGACCGCTGTTTTCATCGTCTGGCTCGTGCTTTACTTTACCGCCATCGCCGTGCGCGAGCACCGTTCGGCGCAATTCAAACAGTCCGAACTGGCGCGTGCACTGCAACTGGCCGAGCTTCGTCTCTTAAAATCTCAGCTCAATCCGCATTTTCTTTTCAACGCGCTCAACACGGTGCGCTCGCTGATCGCCGATAATCCTGCGCGCGCGCAAGATGCCGTGACGCGGCTCGCCAAGACGCTGCGCTATACTTTGACCTCTCCACAAGATGAGTTGGTGACGCTGTCCCAGGAATTGGAGATTGTCGCGGATTACCTCGAGCTGGAATCGATGCGTTTCGAGG
>DATNKC010000256.1:0-2985 GCA_035603615.1 Steroidobacteraceae bacterium
GGAAGCCGCCTCGCGCCCACCATCCTCGCCGCCTGCACCTTGGCCGTCACGGGAATCGTGTTGGCCTGCCTCGCGGTGACGGTGGCCTTTGCTTCGCAACTGACTGTGACCGGCTCCGAGCATTTGGCAGTCGCCGCGGTATGCATCTATTCCTCGTTCATGATTTTCACCTCGCTGCTGACTGCGATGTCATTCGCGCTGTCGGCGAGCATCAATGTCGGGGTCTCTTACATCCTCACGTCTTCCTTGTTTGCCGGCTTCGCGATTTTCGCCAACACGGGCACGTCGGGCCTCGCGCTGATGTTCTTCTCAATTGTTGCGCAGATCATAGCCGTGTCTTACATGGCGATAGCGCTCGCCCGGCTTGCACGATCCTGGAAACTGCGCAGCGGATACGAACTGATTCAGACTTCGCTGGAGGCCGCTAAAACCGAGGTGATGACCCTGTTCAAGTACGGCGCGAAACAAATATTGGTGGTGTCAACTGTGACCTTTTCACAGTGGCTCATTCAACGCAAGATCGTTTACGGCAATGGCGGGGTTTCCGAGAACGCGATTTACAGCATTGGCAATCAGATCTTCAACATGATGACGTTCATTCCGTTGATCATAACGCCAATTGTCATTACCCGACTGGCCGCTGCCGGCGATGACCTGGCGCAGCGCAGGCACATCAGTCTTGCCAGCTTGAAATTATTCTCCGGCATCGCCGCCATAGCCTGTGTGGCCGTGTTCGTCGGCCTGCGCATCGGCATTCCATTTTTGCCGCCGCGCTACGCGGCGGCCGAGCTGACCGGGCTCATCGCCTCATTCGCGGCCGCCTTTCAAATCGTGAAATCGCCTTTTTCATTATTTTTTCTGGCGGAACTGAAGGCCTCGCGCGAGATCGCCAGCGCCACCGCCGGCGCCCTGTTCATGATCGTCGCCACGGCCACCTACGCGCAGTTGACTCCCAATCAAGGCACCACCATCCGGATGCTGGGTTGCGCGCTGCAAGGAGTCGTGTTGGCCGCGATGTTTTTCATTGAAACACGGCGCGCGCCAAAAACTGCCGCCTCCTAGGAGGCCACGACTTGGCTGTCTTCGCCCAGCACGCGATGCACCTGCTGAATGCAGGCTGACCCCTCGCCGACCGCGGCCGCGACGCGCTTCACGCTGCCGCAGCGAACATCGCCCACCGCGAATATCCCTGGGATGCTGGATTCGAAAAAAAGCGGTTGACGCGCGTTCGGCCAATCGCCCGGCGATAAATCCGCGCCGTGCAAATCCGCACCGGTTCGCACAAAACCCTTGTCGTTGAGGGCAATGCAGGAATTCAGCCAAGCAGTGCACGGCAACGCACCCATCATGAGAAAGACGTGGCCGATGTCATGCGTCTCCGCTTCTTTGCCGACGGTTTTCCAAGTCACGCGGCTCAATTGATCCTGCCCTTCCAGCGCGGTGATCTCGGTACGAACGTGCAAAGTAATGTTGGGCATCTCCTGGATTCGGCGAATCAAGTATTGCGACATCGTGTCGGCAAGGCGGGCAGATCGAACCAGCAAATGGACCATCCGGGAGCTGCCGGCCAAAAATACCGCCGCTTGACCGGCCGAATTGCCGCCGCCGACCACGATGGCCTCGCCCGGTCCGCAGCGGCGCGCTTCGGTGCTGGTGGCGGCGTAATAAATTCCCGTTCCCAGAAAGCGCGACGCATTGTCGAGGGATAGCTGCCGATATTCCGCGCCGGTCGCAATGATAACGCTGCGTGCGCGCGCGGCGTGGCCGTCGGCAAACTCAATCGCATACGGCCGCTTGTCGCACTTCAGGCTCATCACGGGGTAGGCGGTTCTGATTTCAGCGCCGAACTTTTGCGCCTGGACCAAGGCGCGCGCGGCGAGCGCCAGTCCGGATATCCCAGTGGGAAAGCCCAAGTAGTTTTCGATCTTGGAGCTCGATCCCGCCTGGCCCCCGGGCGTCCCGGTCTCGAGGACCAGAACATCCAGCCCTTCCGAGGCAGCGTAAACTCCTGCGGCCAAACCGGCCGGACCGGCACCGACCACGATGACGTCGCGAATTCGATCATCATCGATCTGTTGATTCATGCCGAGATTGGCCGCAACTTCCTCATTGCTGGGATTCTTGAGTACGATCGAGGCGCGGCACACGACCACCGGCAGGTCCTCAACCGTTACGTGAAACCGCTCGAGCAGGTCGCGAACCGAGACATCCGTATCGATGTCGAGATTGACGAATGGATAGGTATTGCGGGTCAAGAACTGCTGCAGCCGCAAGGTACCGGCCGAGTGCGTGGAGCCGAGCAAAATCACATCGCTGGACTGCGAGGTGATGAGCGCCACGCGCCGCAATATGAAGGCGCGCATGAACAGCTCGCTCAGTTCCGAATCGGTTTGCACGATCTCGCGCAACTGAGCGTCGTCAATCGCCAGGACCTCACCGGCTTCGCGCACGCGCATGCGCACGACCGTACTGATGGCGCGCAACGTGCCGGTGTCGCCGGTAAAACTTCCCGGTGTATGCAGCACGATCAGAGTTTCACCGGACAGGGTCGGCTGAATGATCTCGATGCTGCCCGACAGCACCACATACATCGGCGGGTGATCGCCGGGCTCCGATAAAACCTGCCCTTTTTGAGTGGAAATTTTGCGGCCGTGCGCGTTCAGGCGCGTGATTTGCATCGGCGTAAGATGTGGAAACATCTGCGCGCTGCGGCCGGCGTAGGCCGACTGCGCGATTGACCCTTCAATGCTGAGTTCTTGATTCATTCATTGCATCCCGCGGCGGATCACAGCATTCCAAATCAAATCATACACGGGATGACTTTGCGAGCGCCCGCTGGCCTTCCACCGCGTGCCAGATCAGCAAAATGGGCACGCCCAAGGCGATATCTCTGGCCCGCTTCAGCAACGAGACGGCAAGTCCGAACTCCGCCCCTACGCCGAACAAGGGCGCGAGTACCGCGTACGCGGCTTCCTGTACTCCCAG
>DATNKC010000257.1:0-6192 GCA_035603615.1 Steroidobacteraceae bacterium
GGGGTCTCGACATCACGACCGAGGCTTATCCTTACATTGCCGGCATGACGGCGATCAACTCCGCGCTGTTCAATCCCGGCTGGAAGGAAAAACTCGGTGTGGGCTACGATGCGTTGCAGCTGCCCGACACAGGCGAGCGCCTGACCCAGGAGCGCTTCGATGTCCTGCACGCCGAGCCCGGCAATCGCGCGGTGCTGCTCTTCATGAATACCCAAGAGATGGTGGATGCGGTCATTGCCGAACCGCTGGTGATGATCGCCAGCGATGGCGAGGATGGGCATCCGCGCAATGCCGGCACGTTCTCGCGCATCCTGGCGCGCTACGTGCGCGAGCGCGGCAGCGTCACGCTGATGGACGCGATTCGCAAGATGGCGCTGATGCCGGCGCAGCGGCTGGAAAAATCGACCGTGACGGCACGGCGCAAGGGCCGGCTGCAGGAGGGAGCGGATGCCGACATCGTGGTGTTCGACCCGAAGATCGTTGCGGATCGCTCGACTTACGCGGCGCCGCGGGAGCCGAGCGTGGGCATGAAGTACGTGATCGTCGGCGGGACCGTTCTCATCGACCAGGGCAAGCTCGTTCCCAACGCGTTCCCAGGAAAGCCTTTGCTGCCCAATCAGCCCGGGAAATAAAGATAGTGATCCAAGATCAGCGCGGCGAACAGCAGCATCAAATAGGTGATGGAAAATCTGAAGGTGCGGATGGGTAAATCGGGCTTCAGCCCCCGATTGAGCGCCATCACGAAATAAAGCAACCGCGCATTCAAGGCCACCGCGGCGGCCAGATAGACCAGTCCGCTCATGCGCGTCAGAAACGGCAGCAGCGTCGTCAAAATCAGCAGGATCGTGTACAGCACGATCTGCAGGCGCGTGTAGGGAATGCCGTGAGTAACGGGCAGCATCGGAATACCCACCTTGGCATAGTCGTCGCGCCGCGCGATCGCCAGGGCCCAAAAATGCGGCGGTGTCCAGGTGAATACGATCAGGAACAGCACCAAGGCATTCGGATCGATGGAATTTGTCACCGCGGCCCAGCCGAGCACGGGCGGCGCGGCGCCGGCGGCGCCGCCGATCACGATGTTTTGCGGCGTCGCGCGTTTCAGCCACAAGGTGTACACGATCGCGTAGCCGATCAGCGAGCAAAAGGTCAGCGCGGCCGTCAGAGCATTGACTCCCGTCCACAAGATCGCCATGGACGAAAGGCCGAGCGTGACGGCAAAGGCGATTGCATGGCCTTCCTGCATGTGACCGGTCGGCAGCGGCCGGCGGCGCGTGCGATTCATTTGGCCGTCGATGCGCCGATCCAAAATATGATTGAAGGCAGCCGCCGAACCGGAAGCCATGGCGATGCCGATTGAGCCCAAAATCAGCGCATTCAGCGGGATCCAACCGGGCGATGCCAGCACCATGCCGACGATGGCGGTGAACACGATGAGCAGGCTCACCTTGGGCTTGGTGAGCTCCAAATAATCCCGCCAACCACCGTGGACGGGGGCCGCAATCGGGGGACTATCGGGAACAATGGACATCGCGCAAGGGTATCACGCCGGCCTTACGGAGCCGGCCGCAGCCGCTCCCGGCCGAGCCGTAACCGTCGCTTCCGGCCCCGCGGCCGGTTCCGGCCAGAGCAATCGCAACAAAGTCACGGTACAGACCACAAGCAGGGCAGCGCCGGCGTTGTGCATCGTGGCGAGGACCAAAGGCATCCCGAAATGCACCATGCTCACGCCGATCCCAATCTGCAGCAGCACGGCGCACACCAGCAGGCCTCCAACCACTTTCAGCGCCCGGCCTTGGGCGCGGGCGAAAGTTGCCGCGCCCAACGTGATCAAGATCAAGCCGACGATGAGCGCGCCTATGCGATGCGTCACGTGGATGGCGATCCGCGCAGGGTTCGCCAGCACGCCGCCGGTATAGTCGATGTCCAGTCCGCGCCAGAGCACGAAGGCGTCGCGAAAGTCCATGTGCGGCCACCAAGACTGTTGGCAGGTGGGTAGATCCGGACAGGCCACCGCCGCGTAGTTGCTGCTGGTCCAGCCGCCGAGCGCAATTTGCAGCGCCAGTGCCACGAGCCCCAGCAGTGCGAATTTTCGCAGTGCCCATTCGCGGCTCGACAGTTCCCGCCGTTCCGGCGTGAGTGACAGCCACCACAGGATTCCCAAGGTGGAGAGGCCCCCCAGTAGATGCGCCGTGACGATCAGGGGCTTCAGCAGCAAGGTGACGGTCAGGGCGCCGAGCGCTCCCTGCAGACACACCAAAACGAATAACAACGCGACGGCCTTGAGCGGTTGGCCGCGAGCCTTGCGGTTCCACAGCGCCCAAGCCAACAGGCCGAAGATGATTGCCCCCAGTGTGCTCGCGAAATAGCGGTGAATCATTTCGTGAATGGCTTTGCTGAAATTATGGTCAGCTTGCGGATAGATGTGGCCGTAACATCCCGGCCAGTCCGGACAGCCCAAGCCTGCATCGGTCAGGCGCACCCAGGCGCCCAGCACCACGACCGTCGCGGCGAGCGCGGCGCCGGCCAGGCTAAGCCGTCGAAACCAAACTAGGCGTCGTTGCGAGTCCACGAATTAGCCGATGGAAGACAGGCGCAGCAAGCGCTTCATGTCCTCGAGCATACCCTTCGGCTTGGCATCGGCGGCATAGAACATCATGAGGTTTCCCAACGGGTCGATCACATAGATGCGGTGCGAATCGAGCGCACCCGATCGCTCGGGCAGCAACGCCATCAAGGGTTCATCGGCGGCGCTCGAGCGAACCGCGATCAAATCCGGATGCGCCGCCAGAAGCTCCTTCAGGTCGCAGCAATCGCTGTCGCCGATAAAGACCCGCTGCACCCGATTCATTTCGCGATCGAGCGCCAGGCGCACTTGGCGCGTGTCATAAAGATGTTTACCGCATTCATCGTCGCAACGGCCGTGCTGCAGATACAAAAAAGTCCACTTGCCCTTGAGGAATTGCGGATTCGTTTGCGTCGCTCCGCCGGTGGCCGGCGAGGCCAACGGCAGCGCCAGCGCGGGAAGCGGCCGCGCCGGATCGATCAGCTCGCCGGCATTGACGCGCCCGCCCGGATGCCAAAACTTTCCATAGTACAAATAGAAAGATACCGCGAGGGGCGCGAAAAACATCAGCGCCACGCCGATCAAGATGCGCCGCTGGCGCCGATCGTGCGCGCTCATACCGGCACATCCTTGGTGCGCCGAAAATTGGTCACGACATAGATCACGCCCAACGCCAGCGCCAATCCGAACCATTGCACCGCGTAGCCGATGTGGCGCAGGGGCGGAAATCCCGGCGGCGACCAGTTGCGCACATAGCCGTCGGGCTGGTCTGCGTCGAGCAGGATTAGGTCGGTGGCGGAAGTCCAGTTGGATTCCGCCAGCAGCCGCGCGACCTCCGCGCGCGTGGGGTAAGCCGCGACGACGGGGTAGGGAGGAGCGAGCGGCGCCGGAACGCCCATCTTGATGCCGGGACTCGGCAAATTGTCGGCGCGGCCGCGGATGGTTCTTAAGGTTCCGCCGACGGGAATCGCCGGCCGATCGGCGCGGGTCTTTCCCAACGGCACCCAGCCGCGATTCACCAGAACCCAACCGCCGCCTTGCAAAGCGAACGGCGTGATCACGAAATAGCCCGCCCTGTCCCCCTCCACCATGTTGTCGATCAAGATCTGTCGCGTCTCATCGAAGCTGCCGACGGCCAGAACCCGGCTGTAGCGCGGTACTTTCGCTGATCGCAGATCGATCGGCTGCGCCGCAACCTGGGCGACCGCGAAGGAGTCGTAGAGTGCGCGTTTCTCCGCCGCACGGTGCAGCTGCCAGCGGCCCAATGAAACCAGCATGGCAAACAAGCCGATCGCGAGCAGCGTCGTAAAGAGCCGCGGTTCGAAAGTGCGATTTCCGACTTGGAGGGACACGATATACTGCGAGACCTCGAGGCCTAGACGCGCCAAATGGCATTCAAATATCTCATCCTAGCGATGCTCGCGCTGATTCTGATCAGCTTGGGAAAAGCGCTGTTTCACTTGTCCAGCACCCGCGAGGACGACGGCAGGAAAATGGTCGTGGCGCTCGCGTGGCGGATCGGCCTTTCGGTGGCGCTGTTCGTACTGCTAATTGTCGCCTATTACAACGGCTGGATCGAACCCTTGCACCGGCCTCACAGCCAATAGACGAAGAAAAACAGGCCGAGCCATACCACGTCGACGAAGTGCCAATACCAGGCGACGGCTTCGAAGCCAAAATGTCTCTTGGGCGTGAAGTGGCCTTTCAGCACGCGGAACCAGATCACCGTCAACATGATCGCCCCTATCGTGACGTGCAGGCCGTGAAATCCCGTCAGCATGAAAAACGTGGAGCCGTAGATGCCGGTGCCGAGCTGCAGCCCGAGTTCGGTGTACGCCTCGTGGTATTCCGTCGCCTGTAGCGCCACGAATGAGAATCCCAACAGGAATGTCATCGCCAGAAAGATCTTGAGGCGCGTCCGGTGCCCGGTGATCAGCGCATGGTGCGCGATGGTGACCGTGACGCTGCTCGACAGCAGGATCGCGGTGTTCACCACCGGCAGCCCAAGGGCCGGGACCGTCTCAAACGTGCCGTTCGCGTGACCGCCTACGACCCCGGGACCATTGGTCGGCCACACGCCGCCATAGTTGTTCCACAGCAAGAGCTTGGTGAAAATCTTCACGCCGTCGCCCGACAGCCACGGGACCGAGAAATTGCGCGCATAGAACAGCGCGCCGAAAAAGGCTGCGAAGAACATGACCTCCGAAAAAATGAACCACATCATTCCCATGCGGAACGACCGGTCCACCTGCATGTTGTAAACGCCGGCCTGGTTTTCAGCGATGACGGTGTGAAACCAGAAGATGAACATCGACGCCAGCAATAAGAAACCCGGCAGCAAGAACCAGGCGGGACCCCAGTCGTTGAGCGTGATGATGGCGCCGGACATCAGCGTAAACAGCGTAACCGCCGCATAGATGGGCCACGGACTGCCGTGCGGGATGTAGTACTTTTCGGTGTCTGTTTGCGCTTGCGCCATGTTCAAATCTCTAACGGTTTAGGAACGACCCTAGTTTAACGAGTGAACTCAAGGAGGTGTTGTGGATTGCGTCGTATCGTAGAACGTATAAGCCAACGTGATGCGGTCGATATTGGCAGGCAACTGCGGATCGACGATGAATCGCACCGGCATATCGCGGCCTTCGCCGACGGCAAACTTTTGCGGACTGAAGCAAAAGCATTCGGTCTTGTGGAAGTACTGAGAGGTGCCGGTCGGAGAAATGCTGGGAACGGCTTGTGCGACCGAGGCCACCGAGGTCAAATTCTTGGCATAGAATTCGGTTTCGTACAGTTTTCCGGGATGAATCCGCATCGAGGCGATCTTGGGCCTGAATTCGTAACTGCCTACCGAGGCGGGCGAAGCCACGAATTCGATGGTGACCTCGCGATTCGGATCAACCGCTTCTTTCGCCACCGCGGGTCCGGCCTTGGCCTCCGCATTGCCGATGCCGGTCGCCCGGCAAAACACATCGTACAACGGCACCAGTGCCCAACCGAAGGCGAAACTGGCGGCGGTCATGATCAGAAGCCCCCACAACAGCTTGCGATTGGCGCGCTTGCGATCCATCAATGGTGACTACGAAAAACCAATAGCGCGATGATGCCGAAATAAAACGCCAGCGCCAGGGTTGCCAGACCTAGAGCCGCATGCCTGATCCGCAGTTTTCGTGCGTCTTTGCCGGGACGCGCGTCTTGAACCGCGTTCACTTGACTTCGGGCGCCGTGGTGAAGCTGTGATAAGGCGGCGGCGAGGACAGGGTCCACTCCAAGCCGTTGGGCCGGGCGTCATCCCAAACCAGCGCGGTGGCTTTCTTGCCGCCGCGGATGCACTGGATGATCACGATGGCAAAAAGGATCTGCGACAGACCGAAGCCAAACCCGCCGAGCGAGGAGACCATATTCCAATCGCTGAATTGCACCGCGTAGTCAGGTATGCGCCGCGGCATGCCCGCCAGTCCCAAGAAGTGCTGCGGGAAGAACAGCACATTGACGAAAATCGTCGACAGCCAGAAATGCCACGTGGCCAACTTCATGCTGTACATGTGGCCGGTCCATTTCGGGAGCCAGTAGTAGACCGCGCCCATGATGGCGAAAATGGCCCCGGGTACCAGCACATAGTGAAAGTGCGC
>DATNKC010000258.1:0-14607 GCA_035603615.1 Steroidobacteraceae bacterium
GGAAGCCATAAACCTCCACGCATCGCTTGGTGAAATAATCGATCATCACGCCGCGCTCGTCGCGGTCCTGGCGTTTTGCCAGACCGGCAATCGAGCGATCGCTCGCGAGCAAGCGCATGATCGGGCCGCGCTCGTACAGATATTCCATGGATCGAAGATTGGAGTGATGAATGACCTCCTCATAGGGAGCGTTTCTTGGCAAGACACCGAGTCCGCGGCCGCGCAAAAAGCGATACTCCCGCTCCACCAGCGCCTTGAATAGGTCCGCAAGGCGCGGAAAGTACTTGTAGATGAGGGGCTTGCTGATGCGCGCCTCCGCGGCGACCACTTCGAGCGTGCAGCTGGATAGTCCGCGGCTGATGATAAGTGCCACCGCGCTATCCATGATTTGTTCGCGTCGCTTCTCCGGCGACATGCGCTGCGCGCGCTTTTTGACGGGCATGGAATTGAGTTCTCCCCAGGGTTGTTTTCGAGGCAAAAACGCCATTCTACGCCAGTCTTCGAGCCTGTTCATTTTGCCCGCCCTTGCGGAGTGACCATGTGCGCAGAAAATGCTAACAAAAGGCGAATTATGCTAATCATTTCTGGTTGCGGCCGGCGCGCCGCGAGCAGCTAATACCCACCACGCTTCGAGCATGCTCGAGCCGCTCCAAAAAAATATGCCGTAGACGAGGGAGAGACGGATGAAAAAGCTTCTCGCAATCGCTTCTGTGCTGCTATTTTCGATGGCGCTGGCATTTCCGGGCACGGCCCTGTCGCAAACGGATCCTGGCGTTCGGGGTGGCCCGATCAACGGACAGCCGGGTGCGACTCAAGGCGGCCCGCTGCCGCTCGCTTCGGTCAATGCGAACGCTCCCACGGGGATCCTCGAGTTCTTCGACAACGGCCTCGGCCGCTTTCAAGAGCAGGAGGTTGTCTCGGGCGGCGTAAACAATGGCCTCGGGCCGCGATTCAATCTGAATAGTTGCTCCGGATGCCATGCGCAGCCGGCGGTCGGGGGCAGCGGTCCGCCGAACAATCCGGAGTTCCAAGTCATCACGCAAGGCATTGCGTCTGGATCGACAAACACACTTCCGTCGTTCATCACTGCTCATGGGCCGACCGTCGTGGCACGCTTTCCGTTCTTCACGACGTCGAGCGGCAGCCCGAACAGAAACGCGCCGAACGGCGGAGTCGAGGATTTCTTCACCGTGTCCGGCAGGGCGGACGCCGGCAATTGCAACCTGCAGCAGCCCAATTTTCAGCAGGCGCAGCAGACCAACAACATCATTTTCCGAATTCCAACGCCGACATTCGGCGCGGGGCTCATCGAGAATATCGATGACTCAACCCTGCTCGCAAATCAGCAGGCCCAGGCCGCCAATAACTTTGGCATCGGCGGGGCGTTCAATCGCAACGGCAACGACGGAACGATCGCCCGCTTCGGCTGGAAGGCGCAAAACAAATCTCTGCTGCTTTTCGCGGGCGAGGCATACAACGTGGAAATGGGCATCACCAACGAGATATTTTCCCAGGAGCGGCCGCTGCCACAGGAGGAGCAGGGCGAAGGACTACCCGCGAGTTGCTTGAATCTTTCCGGGCATGGGTATCCGGAGGATGCGACCAATTTCAGCGTGGCGTCGAATTCCGATCAAGCTGCGCAGAACGCGCAGGTCCCGTCGGACATTGTGCTGTTCGCGGAGTTCATGCGGCTGCTGGCCCCTCCCGTGGCCTCGACGAATGCTCCCGGAGGATCGCAGTCGATCTCGAACGGCTCGTCACTGTTCAAGTCGATAGGCTGTTCGACGTGCCACACGCCGGCCATCCGCTCCACTCAACCCTCCAACATTACGGCCTCGCTGGGCAACGTCACGGTGAAGGCATACTCGGATTTTGAGATTCATCACATGGGCAACGGTCTTGCAGACAACGTCTCGCAAGGCGGTGCGGGCGGCGACCAATTTCGTACGGCTCCATTGTGGGGGCTCGGGCAGCGGATTTTCTTCCTGCATGACGGCCGCACGACCAATTTATTGACCGCGATCGCCGATCATCGCAGCAATGGCTCGGAAGCCACGCAAGTAGCGGAAAACTTCGCGTCGCTGTCAGCCGGACAGCAACAGGAAGTTCTGAACTTTCTAAGATCATTGTAATCGGCGGCGGCGATAGTGGCATGACTTCATTGCTATTGCGGCTGATGGTATTTTTCGCGGCATCCCTGCTCGTGGATGCCGCGGCGCGCGGCGCGGAGCAGTCCGGCCCCGTGCCGGCGGGCCTTATCTTGGTGAAGGGAGCGTGGTCCAGCGCCGCCGGGACGTTAAGTTCGTTGCCGGAGGACGGCATGATCTCCAACGGCCGGTACGACAATGCCTACTTCGGTCTCGGCTACGCGCTTGGCAGCAATTGGACACAGCGTTACCAAGGGCCGCCGCCTTCCGACAGCGGCTACTACGTGCTCGCGCAGATCGAACCCAAAGATCCCGCTCTTGATCCCGCCCTGGGTCATATATTGATCGCTGCCCAAGACTTATTTTTCAGCGTGGCGCCGGTCCACAGCGCATCGGAATTCATCGGCTACATTCAGCAGCATCTGGGCGCCGAATATCGCGTGGAACGCGCCCCGATCAAGGTGCGGATAGCGAACCGTGATTTCGTCCGTCTCGACTATCTGTCCGCCATTGCGGGATTGCATTGGCATGTGCTCGCGACGGAAATCCGCTGTCATGTGGTGCAATTCGTATTCACGGGAACGAGACCAAAATCCATGGAGCGCCTGGTTGACAGCATGAATACCGTGACCGAGCCCATCGGCAGCGCTCCTTTGTGCCTGAAGGATTTCGCGACTCCCGATACCGTCCTCGAGCGCGAGGACCCGGTGTTCACAGAGTCGCGATTCAACCCGGTTCCCGTGCGGATCGTGATCGATAAGGAAGGAAGGGTTAAGCACATTCATTTCCTGAGCGCCTTTCCCGAACAGGCAAAGAGCATCGGAGACGCGCTGTTGCAATGGCGATTCAAGCCCTACTTGCTCGGCGGCCAGCCGGTCGAAGTCGAAACCGGCATGCTATTCGGCCGCTCGGCGCGTCCGAGCATGGTTGCCTTGCAATAGTGGGGTTGAATTTCCTGTCGCCCCCAGACGACATCTGCACTGTGGTCGGATCACGGTGTAGTTTGTGTCCACAGGGAGAACGTCAATGCGCCACAAACCGGACATAACACGTGATGCCGCCGTCTCGCTGCTGCTGCTGAGGGATAACTCTCTGGAACGGCGAGTGTTGAAAATACTAGAGATGGTCGAGGCGGGAACCACGTTTGCGATCCGCGACTTAGCCGCCGAGTTTCGACTCAGCCCAGCCTACTTGCAGCGATTGTTCAAGAGCGAAACCGGCATTTGCATGGGCGAGTGGTTGAGCGAGCAGCGCTTGCAGCGCGCCGCCTATCTTCTCTCGCACAGTTATATAAGCATCAAGGAAATTACTCACGCGATCGGTTACGAGCACACCTCCAGCTTCATCCGCGCGTTCGAACGCCGCTTCCTGCAGGCGCCCGCGCGCTATCGGAAGCAGAACGAAGGCAAGTACGCGACGGGCGCCGCCAAGCGGATTCAAGCTGCCTGAAGGCATTGCGGGCCCCCTGTCGCTTCGGGCGCTGGCGTATAATGCAGGGATCCCCATGCATTTGGACGAAAAACTTGAAGTACAAAATTGGATCGCTGGCGATAGTCGGTCTCATGACCAGCATTGCCTGCATTAGCGCCGATTCTGCCGATTTCGGACCCTCCAATCCGTTTTACGCGGCGAGCACCTTGCCCTTTGGCGCGCCGCCGTTCGACAAAATAAAGGATGGAGACTATCAACCGGCAATCGAAGCGGGTATGGCTGAGCATCTCGCTGAGATCAACAAAATCGCCACCAATCCGGCGGCGCCAACCTTCGAGAACACCCTGGTTGCCATGGAGCGCAGCGGCCGCCTGCTGGCGCGAGCCTCGGCGGCGTTCAATGGCGTGAGTCAGGCGAACACGAATCCGGTGCTGCAGAAAGCCAAAACGGCCTTGGCGCCGCAGATTGCCGCGCACATGGATGCGATCCGCTTGAACAAAATGCTGTTCGAGCGCATCGCTGCCATTTACGCCAAGCGCGCGTCGCTGAAGCTCGACGCTGAATCGTTGCGCCTGGTCGAAAGACAGTATGCCGAGTTCGTCCATTCGGGCGCCAATTTGTCCGACAAGGACAAGGAACAACTAAAGACGCTGAACAAAGAGCAATCGTCGCTCTCGGATGCATTCTCGAAGAAATTGCTGGAGGCGACCAAGGCCGGCGGCTATGTTTCCTTGGACAAGTCCGCCCTGGCGGGTCTTAGCGATGCACAGCTGGCTGCCGCGGCGCAAGCCGCCAAGGGTCGCAACGCCAACGGTTACGTGATTCCCCTACAGAACACCACGCAGCAGCCGGTGCTCGCGTCTCTGAGCGTTCGCGCGACGCGCGAGGCCATTTTCGGCAATTCCTGGAACCGTGCGGAACGCGGCGATGCCAACGACACGCGCGACATTATCGCCCGCATCGCGCAGTTGCGCGCCCAACGCGCGCGGCTGTTGGGCTTTACCAGCCACGCGGCGTGGAAACTCGAAGACCAGATGGCCAAGACTCCGGAAGCCGCGCTGCAATTCATGGACGCGCTGGTGCCGGTGGCGACTGCCAAGGCCAAGAGCGAAGCGAAGGACATTCAAGCGGTGATCGATGCGCAAAAGGCCGGCTTTACCCTGCAGGCGTGGGACTGGGATTTCTATGGGGATCAAGTCCGCAAGGCAAAATACGATCTCAATGACGCTGAGATCAAGCCGTATTTCGAGATGAACAACGTGCTGGAAAACGGCGTCTTTTTTGCGGCCAACCAGCTGTACGGCATTACCTTCAAGGAACGCAAGGACATCCCGGTCTATGAGCCGGATGTACGCGTGTTTGAAGTCAGCGACGTCGACGGTAAACCACTGGCGCTGTTCTATTGCGACTATTTCAAGAGGGACAACAAGCAAGGCGGCGCCTGGATGTCTGAATTCGCCGGCCAGTCCAAGCTGCTCGGCACTTTGCCCGTCATCTACAACGTCGCAAATCTGCCGAAGCCTGCTCCAGGCGAGGCGGCGCTGATTAGTTTCGACGACGTGACGACCATGTTTCATGAATTCGGTCACGCGCTGCACGGCATGTTCTCCAACACGCGCTATCCGACGCTCGCAGGCACGTCGACCGCGCGCGATTTCGTGGAATTTCCGTCGCAGTTCAACGAACACTGGGCGACCTATCCGGCCGTGTTCAATCATTTCGCCAAACACTATCAAACCGGCGCACCGATGCCCGAGGCTCTGGTCGCCAAGATCAAGAAAGCGAAGAATTTCGCGGAAGGCTATTCGCTGACCGAAACACTGGCGGCAGCCGAACTCGATATGCAATGGCATGTGCTGACGGCCGATGCGCCTTTGCAGGATCCCGATGCGTTCGAGAAGCAGGCTCTCGCCAAAGTCCATATGGACCTGCAAGCGGTGCCGCCGCGATACCGATCCAGTTATTTCAGCCACATCTGGGGCAGCGGCTACTCCGCCGGCTACTACGCCTATCTATGGACGCAGATGCTGGCTGATGATGGCTATCAGTGGTTCGATGATCACGGCGGCCTGACCCGCGCCAACGGCGATCGCTTCAGGCACATGATTCTGTCGCGCGGCAATACTGAAGATCTTGCCGCCATGTACCTGGCTTGGCGAGGCAAGGCGCCCAGTATCGACGCTATGATGAAGTACAGGGAACTCGCGCCGTCGCAGTGATATTGACCGGGTGTGTAGCGCTCGTCAGGGAGGGTGAGAAGAGTCGAGGCCCGAAAGAAACAGGCCCTCGACTCCTCTCGCCCTCCCTGACGAGTGCTCGAGCCGGTCTATATCACTACGCCGGCAGTCCCAGTGAGTGTTGGGCGACGCTTGATTTTTACGGATCTACGAGTACGCGTGACGCAACACCGGATCGATGGGAGCCATTCGACACTCGTCCTCCGGCACCGTGACTTTGAGCGTCCTGGATGAAAGGCCGGGGGGATAGAGAAGCGTCGAGGTCCTGATTCTTGCGGACCTCGACGCTTCTCTATCCCTCCAGCCATTCAGGCTGCTCAAATTCACGGTGCGGAGCTACGAGCCGATGCTGGCGAACCCTTTGCCTTCGGCGACCAGTTTCTCGAGCAGCGGCGATACCTTGAGCCACTTGCCGCCGGTGGCGGCGCTGTATTTCTTGAGTTTTTCCAACGCCGTTTTTAAACCGACTTCGTTTTCGGCCCAGAACATCGGGCCGCCGCGGTAGGCGGGGAAGCCGTAGCCGTACAGATAGACGATGTCGATGTCGCTGGCGCGGTAGGCAACGCCTTCGCTCAAGACATCGCAGCCCACGTTCATCAACGCCAAAAAGCAGCGTTCGACGATTTCCTCATCCGTGAATTTTCGGCGCGTGATGCCGTATTCTTTGGAAACTTTTTCGATGATTTCCGCCACCACGGGCGATGGCCGCGGCGTGCGATCGCCCGGCGCATAGTCGTAATATCCGGCCTGAGTCTTCTGTCCCTTCCGTCCCATTTCCACCAGCAGATCGGCCGAGCGCGTCACGCGGCCGTCGAACGATGCCGGATCGCGATCCTTGCGCGACTTGTAGCCTACATCGAGGCCGGCGAGGTCGCTCATTTGCAGCACGCCCATGGGCATGCCGAAATTTCGCAGCGCCGCGTCCACTTGCTCGGGCATGGCGCCTTCGAGCACCATCAATGAGGCCTGATAGGCGTATCCGCCCAGCATGCGATTGCCGATGAAGCCGTCCCGATTGCCGCAGACCACGCCGACTTTGTTGATTCGCTTGGCGATATCGACGACGGTGACCAGCACGTCTTGCGCGGTCTTCGCGCCACGCACGATCTCCAATAACCGCATTACGTTGGCAGGGGAGAAGAAATGCATCCCGACGACATCGCTGGGCCGCGAGGTTGAGGCGGCGATCTCATCAATGGACAGGTAGGAAGTATTCGAGGCGAGAATTGCGCCCTTCTTGACTGCTTTATCGAGCTTCGCGAACACGTCCTTCTTGATGGCCATGGTTTCAAATACCGCTTCGATGACCAGGTCTGCGTCGCGCAAGTCGTCGTAGGAAAGCGTGGGTTTCAACAATCCCATGCGCTGCTCAACCTGTTCCAGCGTCAGCTTGCCCTTGGAGGCGGTATTTTCGTAGTTTTTGCGGATCACACCGACGCCCCGATCCAGCGCGTCCTGTTGCATTTCGAGCAGCGTAACCGGTATGCCGACATTCAAGAAATTCATCGCGATGCCGCCGCCCATCGTGCCGGCGCCGATGATCGCCACCGACTTGATGTCGCGCTTGGCGACGTTTTTGTCGAGGTTCGGCACATTGGCCGCCTTGCGCTCGGCGAAGAATACATGCTGGAGTGCCTTCGACTGACTGTTTTGCGCACACTGCAGGAACAATTCGCGCTCGCGCGCCATGCCCTTATCGAAGGGCAGGGTGGCCGCGGCTTCCAAGGCGTCGACGATGCGTTGCGGCGCGAACAAATTTTTCTTCTCCTTCGCGACGCGCTTGCGGGCTTCGTCGAAGAATCCCGAGGGAATGTTGCCGGTGTCGACCTTCAGGTCGCGAACCTTGCGCAATGGGGCCTTCCGGGCAGCAAGACCGCGCGCATAGTCGAGGGCGCCTTCGAGCAGGTCGCCCTCAATGATTTTGTCGATGACTCCCGTTTTGGCTGCGAGCGTGGCGGGAACCGGATCGCCCGAGACGATGATGCCGAGAGCGGCTTCAATCCCGATCAAGCGCGGTAGTCGCTGAGTTCCGCCGGCGCCTGGAAGCAAGCCGAGCTTGACTTCGGGCAGTCCGACTTTGGCGCCTGCGATGGCGACCCGATACTGACAGCCGAGCGCGACTTCCAAGCCGCCGCCAAATGCGGTGCCATGAATGGCCGCGACGATGGGTTTCGCCGAACTCTCGACGGCGTTGATGGCGTCGTGCAGACCCGGCGACAGCGGCGGCTTGCCAAATTCAGTGATGTCGGCACCGGCCATGAAGGTGCGGCCTTCACACGCAAGAACGCCGACCTCGATCTCTGGATCCTGCGCGAGCTTTGCGACGCCATCGATAATGGCGGCGCGCACGCCGACACTGATGGCATTGACGGGCGGATTGTTGATCCAGATGATTCCCACGTTGCCGCGCTTTTCGAATCTGCCTTGCATGGTTTACTCCAAATGAAAGCGGAAGCTTATCAAGCCTGTGCTGTGCGTGCCGAGTCGCGCAATACCCGGACAGGCGTCATCGCCCGACGCGGCGGCCGCCATCGACCAAGTGAACCTCGCCGGTGGTCTTCGATGCCACGGCGCCCAAGTAATACACGGTCTCGGCCACCTCTTCGGGCAGCACCAGGCTGTCGAGCGCCGATGTCGACTTATAGTTGCGCAGCATCGCCTCAAAGCGCTCCGGCCCCAGGCCGTTCCGGAGCCAAGGAGAATCAACCATTCCGGGAGCAATTGTATTCACCCTGATCTGCGGACCCAGCACCCGCGCCAAGGCCAAGCTCAGCGCATTGAGGGCGCCTTTCGATGCGATATACGCAAGGCTCGAGCCGCCGCCGATCAAAGGGGCGATCGACGAAACATTGACGACCGCGGCGTTTGCGCTGTTTCGAAGCAGCGGCGCGAATGCGCGGATCATCTGAAAAGGGCCGATGACATTGACCGCGTAAATGCTTTGAAAATCGGCCGCGCTGATGCCATCAAGATCCTTGAGGTCGACGAATTTCGTCGTCCCCGCGTTGTTCACCAGCGTGTCGCAGCGCCCGAAATGCGTCTGGACGCGCCGCGCCAGCTCGGTGCATTGCTCGTCACGGGAGACGTCCGCCCGCTCGATCAGCACATCGGCGCCATGTTCCCGGCAAATCGCGGCAATTTTTTCCGCGGGCTTGGGGTCCTTCGAGTAATTCACGCAGACATCCCAGCCGCGTTGCGCGAATAAAATCGCGCTCGCGGCACCGATGCCGGACGATGATCCTGTGATGACACAGACTTTCTTTTTCATGAGGAGTCCTTGCGGGCGCGATTAAGACTGGCCTCAAGCGTAGCAAAATTGGCGTGCTCTGCGGCTCCGGTACATGGACGCGTTTGACTGGATCATGCAGAGAGCCGCACACTTGGCGTCCGCAAAAATACCGCGCACGGCGGTGCGTCGGGGGAGAAATCATGAAATTGTCTTTCCGTTCGGTGCTCATCGCAGCGGCGGCCTTCGGGGCCCTTGCCGTTTCGAGCCTGGCGCAAGCTCAAGCGCAACCGGCGGCGGCGCCGAAGCCCACTCAGGCTCGGCCGCGGTTCATGCCGCAGCTGACCCCGGAGCAGATAGCGGCATTACCGAAGTGGACGGAAATGACCATGACCACGCGCGATGGGGTCAAGCTCGCGGCGAATGTCTTCTTGCCGGGAGGATCGGGCCCATTCCCCGTGGTGCTATCGCGAACGCCTTACCTCAAGGATGCGCTTGGCGACTTGGCCGGGTACTCGGCCCAGAAGTACACGGATGCCGGTTATGCCTTCGTGATGCAGGACGTGCGCGGGAAAGGCCGCTCAGAGGGGTTTTACGAGGCGTTCATCCCCGACCTGGAGGATGGCTACGACACTGTCGAATGGGTCGCCAAGCAGCCCTGGTCGAACGGCAAAGTCGGGATGGTGGGTGCTTCCGCGTTGGGGATCACCACCAATTTGGCCGCCATGGGGGCGCCCCCACATCTGGTGGCGGCTTACGTGATCGTCGCGCCTTACGATCAGCTGCTTAATACTTTCCCCGGCGGCGTTCTTAAGGATGAGGACACGCTCGGCTGGCTGAAAGGGCAGGGAGAAACTCCGGCACAGCTTGATGTTGTCAGGGGCAGTGCCACCAATTCTGCATTCTGGAACGAGCACGCGATGACGACGCAACGCAAGTTCATTCGCATCCCGATGTACAACCAGGGCGCGTGGTACGACATTTTCAATGACGGCAACGTCGAGAATTTCCGTTGGTTGCAAAACTACGGCTCCAAGGGTGCGCGCGGCAATCAGAAACTGTACATGGTGCCGGCGGGCCACGGCGGTTTGGGCGGCGAGAAGAGCGATGTCGAATATAATCAATCCGGTGCGTTGGTCCCGCCCGCCGAGGAGATGCGTTGGTGGGAATATTGGCTGAAGGGCATCGACAACGGCATCATGAAAGAACCGCCGGTCACTCTGTTCATGATGGCATCAGGCCGCAAGGGCCATCCTTCCGCGGCGAGCCACGTGTTCAAGTCTCCAAACTGGCCGCCTGTCAATCATCCGACCGCCTACTACTTGAGCGGCGATATGCATCTATCCACCAAAGCGCCGATGGTGTCAGAGGCGAAGCTCAGCTATAAGTTTGACCCGGCGAATCCTGTCAAGACTTACGGGGGCTCGAACCTGCTGCAGACCGCGGGGCCGCTCGATCAACGTCCTATTGGACAGCGCCAAGATTACTTGCGATTCGAAACCACGCCGCTCGAGAAAAGCGTCGCGATCGCCGGCCATGTGGACATGACCCTGTGGGCCGCGACCGATGGTCTCGACACGGATTTCATGGTGAAGCTCGTGGACGTCTATCCCGATGGCTACGAGCAGATCATTCTCGACAACCCGATTCGAACGCGCTACCGGCACGGGCGCGACCCCGACGATGTCATGCTGATGACGCCGGGCAAGCCCGAAGAGCTGCACATTGACCTGTGGAACACGGCGTTTACCTTCGAGAAGGGCCACAAGATTCAGGTGACGGTGACCTCATCGAATTCCACCAAGTTCGAGGTCAATCCGAATACCGGCGAGCCGTTCGGCGTGCCGAGCACGACCGCGCCGCGTGTGGCGACGAACACCGTGTACTTCGACAAACGCCACCCGTCGGCGATGATATTGCCGGTGCTTAGCGCTGCGCCATAGCCAAAGGCTCGGGAGCCGGCTCGATCGGGGCCGGCTCGATGATGCGAGGGTCTATCCGATCCGCATACAGCAGGGCCACTTCGTTTGCGCGACGCTCCATCGCCAGTCTCTGGTTGATGGAACGCTTATCGGTGATCTCGCCGGCTTCCGGAGACGGGGGATCTTTCAGGATCAACAGGCGCGCGATCGTGTCGGCGCTGCCTTGACGGGCGCGGTTGAACGCGGCGAGCTTTTGCGCAAGGCCGTATCGCAGCCGCGCATCGTCGGGCACCGCCAGCCAAACCAGAGCCCCCAGCCAAGGTTGATCGGGCGCGCAAATCACGGCGTCGCTCACCAAGGGCTGCAGCGCTTCAACCAGGTCGCGGCGCACGATGCTCGCCTGAACCCAGGTTCCGGACAGCAACTTGAAATCCTCGGCGATACGGCCGGCAAATTCGAGCCCTTCCAGCGGACGCGCTGGGTCCACCCAGCGAACGGCGTCGCCGGTTCTAAAATAGCCCTCTTCATCGAAGGCCGCGGCATTCAGTGCGTCGGCTCGGTAATAGCCGCGCATGACGTGCGGCCCCTTGATCCGGAGTTCCAGTCGATCGCCGCTGGGCACCAATTTCAGCGCCGCGCCGGGCTGCGGCAGCCCGAGCAAGCCCGTACGTTCCGTGTTCCAGTACACCGCGACGCCGGTGGCGGTGGTTTCCGTCATTCCCCAGCCCGTGCCGAAAGGCAGTTGCTCGCCGATTTCCTGCACGGCCACTCTCTGCATGCGCTCCCATATCGGCTGGGGCAACAATGCGCCGCCATATCCCAAGCCGCGCATGTTCTTGAAAAACTTTTGACGTAAATCCGCATCTTTCTCGAGCGCGGCGGCGAGCGCGCCAAAGGCCGCAGGGACACAGCCGAAACTGGTCGGAGAAATCTCTCTTAGGTTTTCGATGGTGGCCTCGAACAGTCCGGGCACCGGACGGCCGCTGTCGATATATAACGTTCCGGCCAGCGACAGAACGCCGTTGAACTGCGCATTACCGCCGAAGGCGTGATGCCAGGGCAGCCAATCGACGACGGTGTTGACGCGTTCTGGATCGAAGGGTTCGCTGACCAGACGCACCATTTGGATGGAGCCGGCAATGTTGCCGTGCGTGTTAATGACGCCTTTGGGGCGGCCGGTGGACCCGGAGGTCAGCAAAATCTTGGCAATCGTTTCGTCGGTGATCAGCGGGCGGCGCGCGGCCACCGCGGCTTCATCGGCCGTTTGCAAGAGCTCGGAGAATTCATTACCGGCGATCGTCACAATACCTGGCGCGTGGGCCTTTACATATTCGAGCGCCGGGGCATACCTGGCCGCGTCGGCGGCATACACCAGCGAGGGCCGCGTGAGCTCCACCGCATAGCCTAAGCGGCCGAGGTCACGGCCGAAGGAATAGGTCGGCGACACCGGTACTACGGCGACGCCCGCGCGCATCGCCCCGAGCATCAGCAGTGCGTGCTCAATGCTGTTTTCAGACAAGATCATCACCGGCGCACTGTCGGGTCCAAAACCTTTGCGGATGAGCCAGGTCGCGACGGCTGCCGTGTCCCGCGCAGCGGCCGCGTAGGTCAATCGGCGCCACTGGTTGGAAGCGTCGCGTTCCGCCAAGAACGTCGTGGTCGGACGTATCTCTGCGGCCCGCGCTAAATAATCGATTAGGGATGGCAGTCCGGGCTTGTAGGGCAGTCCGCAGGTCAGATACACGATGCCGTCATCGGCGCGCCGCACTTCGACGCATGGCGCGGGCCGATTGAGCGTGCGCATCGGATACTCATGCAAGGGTCTGCTCAGCATATTAAGCCCCCAACGTTGCCATGCCATTCTTCTTAGAGTTTATCCGCCAGGCGAAGTTTCGGCCGAACCGCCTCAGAATGGAAGCGGCTGCTGCAAGGTCGACAATTGCAGCGGGCGCCGCTAGGATCGACTGAAGCTCCGGGGAAGATAAATGCAGTGGACCAGAAGTCAAAAAAATGTCGTGGTCGCCGCTTATCTCGGCTGGACCCTGGATGCCTTTGATTTCTTTCTCATGGTGTTCATGTTCACGGACATCGCCGCCACCTTCCACGTCGATGTGAGAAACGTCGCCGAGGCGGTGTTTTTGACCCTCGCAGCCCGGCCCATCGGCGCCTTCGTCTTCGGGCGGCTCGCGGACCGCTTCGGACGCAAGCCCACTTTGATGTGGAACATCCTGGCCTTTTCGCTGCTGGAAGCGGCGTCCGGCTTCGCCCCGTCGTTGAGATCGTTCCTGATCCTGCGATTTCTTTTCGGCATCGCCATGGGAGGAGAGTGGGGTATCGGGTCCGCTCTGACCTTCGAGACCATACCGGTCCGGGCGCGTGGTGTGGTTTCAGGTCTGCTGCAGGCGGGCTATCCGAGCGGCTATTTCGTGGCATCCATCGCGACATTCCTGTTCTATAACGCGCTCGGCTGGCGCTACATGTTCCTGCTTGGCATCGTTCCCGCGATTTTGGTGTTTTTCATTCGAATGGGCATCGATGAATCCCCGGCATTTGTCGAGAAGCGGGTCAAAAAACAAGAATATAGTTTGTTCGCGATCATGGGGCGCGAATGGAAGCTGGCGCTGTATGCAATTGTTCTGATGACCGCCTTCAATTTCTTCAGCCACGGGTCTCAGGATGCCTACCCTGATCTGTTTTTGAATCGTCAGCATGGCTTCGATACACATGTCAAATCGATCATTGCGGCGATCATGAACGTGGGCGCGATTCTCGGCGGCATTGGTTTTGGATTCTTGTCCGAGCGCATCGGTAGGCGTCGGGCGATAACGTATGCGACATTGCTCGCCCTGCCTGTCATCCCGTTCTGGGCGTTCGGAACCACGCCCGTCGTATTGGCCATCGGCGCCTTTTTCATGCAGGTTTCGGTCCAAGGTGCTTGGGGCGTTATCCCCGTGCATTTGAACGAACTGTCTCCCTCGGAGATTCGCGCGACCTTTCCCGGCGTTGTCTATCAAATCGGCAATCTCATAGCGTCAAAAAATCTCCCCATCCAAGTCATGATCGCGGAAGCGCACGCGAATAATTACGGTCTGGCCATGGCGAGCGTCGTGGGCAGTGTGGCCGTCATCATCGTCCTAATGGTGCTATGGGGTCCCGAGCGCCGCGGCGTGGCCATGGCCGATTCGCAGCGTGAACCTACGCCTGCGTAGGTGGCGCAATCAGGCCGAATCTCGCGGCTAGTAGAAAAAGGGTATGCTCGCGACAGCCTCCTCCGCAAGCGGGACGGCTTCATGATTCAAGCTTGATGATCAGCGCTCGGGGGTTAGATGGCAACGCAGTCCCAGTCCGCCGGCGCGGCGGCCAGCAGCGATTCGTCTCCCTATCCTTCATCATTTGCTGCCTGGTACAGCGTCGCGGTGCTGATGCTGATCTATATCTTCTCGTTCATCGACCGCTCGGCGATTTCATTGATCGTTGAGCCGATGAAGCGGGATCTGCAAATCAGCGATACTCAAATCGGCCTGCTGCAAGGATCGGCATTCGCACTGCTCTATACCTTTCTCGGTCTGCCGATTGCGCGCCTGTCGGACCGTCACAGCCGCCGGGCCATCATTGCGGCCGGCGTCTTCATCTGGTCGATCATG
>DATNKC010000259.1:0-2592 GCA_035603615.1 Steroidobacteraceae bacterium
TGCGTTGGGCGCAGAGCGGGTTCATTCGGTGGCCATGCCCTCGCGCTACACCTCGCAAATGAGCAAGGACGACGCCGCTTTGCAGGCGAGAAATTTGCACGTCAAACACAGTGAAATTTCCATCGAAGGCATGTTCGAGGCGACCCTCGCTGCCTTGAAGCACGAGTTCGCGGGACGGGCGCCCGATACCGCGGAAGAAAACATTCAGTCGCGCTGCCGCGGCGTGCTGCTCATGGGCATTTCCAATAAGACCGGGAAGATGCTGCTCACCACCGGCAACAAGAGCGAAATGGCGGTGGGCTATGCCACCTTGTACGGCGACATGGCCGGCGGTTTCGCGCCCATCAAGGATTGCAGCAAGCTGTTGGTTTACCGCTTGTGCCGCTGGCGAAACGCACAATCCGAGGTCATTCCCGCGAGGGTGATCGATCGGCCGCCCTCGGCTGAGCTGCGTTTCGACCAGAAAGACACCGACAGCTTACCGCCGTATGAAATTCTCGACCCGATACTCGAGGCCTTCATCGAAGAGGACTTGTCGGTCGATCAAATCGCCGCGCGCGGCTTCGATCGAGTCACCGTGGGGCGCATATTGGATTTGGTGAAGCGCAATGAATATAAGCGCCGCCAAGCGCCGCCGGGCGTGCGCGTCAGCGGCCGGGCCTTCGGCCGCGATTGGCGCTATCCGATTACCAGCGGCTACAAATCGCACTGAACCTCAAGAGTCGAGGCCTAAAAGATGCGCTGGTACCAGTGCTTCTTGGGTTCGAGGTCCGCGAGCGGACCGGGGTAGTTGTCCGCGTACACAAGTTCGACGTTTTTCGCCAGATCCACCATATTGAGGGAGTAGTACGCGGCGATCATGACGCGCAGGGAGCCTTTGACCGCGGGCGAGCCATCGTAGTTTTCCACGCAGTACTTGGCGCGATTGAGGGCGCCCACATAGGCGCCGCGGCGCATGTAGTACAGGGCCACGTGTAGTTCGAAGTCGGCCAGGCGGTTGCGCAGAAAGACCATGCGCTGTTGAGCGTCGCCGACATACTGGCTGTGCGGGAATTTCTCGATCAGCTGCTGAAAAGCATCGAAGGATTTCTTTGCGTTGACCGGCGGGCGCTGCGATAGGTCGACGCGGAATTTCCGCTCCAGCCAATTCGACTGGCGTTCAAAGTAAACCAAGCCTTTCATGTAGTAGGCGTAATCGACGCGCGGATTGGTCGGATTCTCGCGAATGAAGGTATCGGCGGCGTCCACCGCCGGCTCGACTTCGTGATTCTTGTAGTAGGCATAAATCAAGTCCAGCTGGGCCTGGCGCGCGGGTTCGCTGAAGGGGAAGCGCGATTGCAGCGCTTCGAGCTGCTTGACCGCTTCCGCATAGCTGGAACTTCGAATGGCCTTTTGCGCTTTGGCGTAGATCTGTTCGGGGCCGGACTTGGCGTCTGCGGCACGGTGGCTGCGGCAGCCTGTGGTCAGCATCGCGATGCCTAGGGCCACAACCAAAATGCGGCCCGGTTGGACAAGATCACGCAGTCTCACAAGCGATTCCTTACAATAGACGGCCCGGTTGGCTGGGCCCGAAAGCGCGGCAGTATACCCGATGCCCCGACGGTACCTTCGAGTCCCCTATGACTGCAGAGTTCCAAGTGATCGATCTCGAGATTCCGCCGGAATTGGCAGGCCAGCGGCTGGACAGCGCTTTGGCGCGCCTGTTGCCTCAGCATTCGCGCACGCGAATCAAGGGGTGGATCGAGGAAGGCGCGGTTTTGGTAGGCCGACAGCGCTTCAAGCCCCGCGATCTGGTGGAGGCCGGCAACCGAGTCCGGATACAACTGAGGGCCGAGGAGCCGCAGTCCGGAGTTCTGCCGGAGGCGATTGCCCTCCGGCTCGCCTATGAAGATGCCGACCTGCTGGTGATCGACAAGCCGGCGGGTTTGGTTGTACACCCGGGGGCAGGCAATCCCAGTCATACCCTGCAAAATGCCCTGCTGGGTTTGGATGCCTCGTTGGCAAAACTGCCGCGCGCCGGGCTCATCCATCGGCTGGACAAGGACACCAGCGGCCTGCTCGTCGTGGCCCGCACCGCCGAAGCACAGACCTCCCTGTCGCGGCAGCTCATGGCGCGCACGATGTCGCGAAATTATCTGGCGGTGTGCGTGGGTGTCATGACGGGTGGCGGCACCATCGACGCCCCTATCGGGCGCAATCGCAGCGATCGACTCAGAATGGCGGTGCGCGAGAGCGGGCGGCCCGCGGTGACGCACTACCGGGTGGTCGAGCGCTTTCGAGCGCATACCTATCTGTCAGTGCAGCTCGAGACCGGGCGAACGCACCAGATACGCCTGCACCTGTCCCACCTGAAATACCCGATTGTCGGCGATCCCGTCTACGGCGGCCGGTTTGCGCAGCCGCGCGGCGCATCTCAAGGCCTGCTCACGACCTTGCGCGCCTTTAAACGCCAGGCCTTGCATGCGGCGACGTTAGGGTTTGATCACCCTCGAACCGGCAAACGATTGGGATTGCATAGTCCCGTTCCCGAGGATCTTCATCAGCTGCTGGTCGCGCTGCGCGATGACGCGCGCGCGGCGGAACTCGAGCGCG
>DATNKC010000260.1:0-4388 GCA_035603615.1 Steroidobacteraceae bacterium
GAATCAACGTGCCGATCAGAACAGTACTCAGAGCGTTATGGCATAGCCCGGCGGGCCCGTTGCTGCTCTCGGCTCAAGTGGCATTGAGCTTGATGATATTTGCAAATGTCGCCTGTGTCATCGACGCGCGGCTGGAGGCCACTGAAAGGCCAACCGGAATGAATTTGGCCGATGTATTTTGGATTCGGAGCCATGGAGAGGGAAAGGACTATGATCAACAAAGTGCGGTCAAGTTCGACCTCGAATATTTTCGATCGCTTCCCGGGGTCATGGCGGCCTGCGTAAGCAATGCGATACCGCAGACCCGTTCCTATCTTCGCTCCCTGGTTTCGCCAAATCAGGATCTCAAGGAAAATAAGCGCGAAGCGTTCGTGTACCAATCGACCGACGCGATTATCGATGTGCTGGGCCTGCATCTCATTCATGGCAGGATGTTCAATGCCGCCACGGTCTTGCCGGCGCCGCCGCGCGCCGACGTTGCGCACGAGGCTTTCGGCGCCGAGGTGGTCATTACGGAAGATCTGGCGACTAAACTTTACGGCAGCGGCGAAGGAGCGTTGGGAAAATCAATGTACTTCAGTCTTCTCAACGGCGGATTGGCGACCGTGGTGGGTGTGGTGGAGTTGATGCAGGCGGCGCCGCCTAACGGTCCCGGGGACATTGTCTATGATGTGGTCCTGACCCCAGCGGTTCCGCAGGGCCCCAACGCGATTTACCTCGTGCGCACGAAGCCGGGTCAGCTCGACTACATCATGGGCCGAGTTTGGCGAGAACTCGAATCAAGACAACATGGCCGGCTGGTCGACAGAATGGAGACGCTCGCCGCCACTGCTACTAAATCCCGCGTCGCCGACCGCACAGACGCCGTCATTCTAGCCATCCTGTCCTCATTCGTTCTGGCCGTCACAATGTTAGGTCTGTTCGGATTCGCCGCATTCGCCGTTACCAGCCGCACCAAGGAGATTGGCACGCGGCGTGCGATCGGCGCCCGACGCGCGGACATCGTGAAAATGTTCCTGCTGGAAAACTGGCTCATCACAACGGCAGGCATCATTTTCGGCTCGATCGTCACTCTCGCTTTTGGCGTGCAGCTGCACCTGCTGTTGGAATTGCCCCGTATGCCGATCATCTTTCTGGTCGGCAGCATGGGCCTCATCTGGGTCGCCGGATTGCTGGCCGCATTGATGCCTGCGTTGCGCGGTTCGACTGTTCCGCCAGCTGTGGCAACGCGTGTCGTCTAATGAGGCGGTATGTCCGCCGCTGATAGATGGGAATCCGACCTCAAAGCGGGGTGTGCATTGTCGGTTGCAATTTTTCCGTCCACCATCTGGACTTTGCGCTGCGCGCGTTGTGCGAGCTCGTTGTTGTGCGTGACCATGAGAATCGTCGTACCCGAAGCATTGATCGAGTCGAGCAGGTCCATGATCTGAGATGACATGGTCGAGTCGAGATTGCCGGTCGGCTCGTCGGCGAGAATCACCCGCGGCTCACCGCCGATGGCGCGCGCAATGGCGGCGCGCTGCTGCTGACCGCCGGAGAGTTGCGCGGGAAAGTGCCTCATTCGGGAGGTCAGTCCAACCTTTTCCAAGGAATCCGTGACGCGTTTGCGACGCTCACTCGCGGGCATGCGACGATAATGCAGAGGAGCATCTACGTTGTCATAGATATTCAAGTTAGGGATTAGATTGAAGCCCTGGAATACGAAGCCAATTTTTCGATTGCGAATGTGAGAGCGTTGGTTGTCTGAAAGTGCCTTGACGTCTTCTCCGTCGAGTCGATAGCTGCCGGCGTCGAATTCCTCCAGAAGACCCGCGAGGTTGAGGAGAGTGGTTTTGCCACAGCCGGAATGGCCGGTGATGGCGACAAATTCGCCGGCGTCGATCTTGAGATCAAACTCTCGCAGAGCGTAGGTCTCGACGATATCAGTGCGGAATATCTTGCTTACTGCGTTCAGCTCAATCATACCGGCTCCTTGGCGGGTCGCGTCGATCACATGGTGTCACTTCCTCGGAGTCGTGTCACCGCCATGAGCGCCTTCTCGAACTTGAACCTTTTCCTTCAGCTCCGGTCTGCCCTCTTGGACGTCTCTGCCAGTGACAACGCTCTACGATAAAATTGGCGGTGGTTACTCTGGCCAACGGCAGAGCGACCCACGGATCGCCGCGGCAATCAAAGGTGCAGTCGGGGGCTGCGATTCAATTCTTAACGTTGGCGCTGGAACGGGTTCGTACGAGCCGGCGTCTCGGTTCGTCGTGGCGGTCGAACCGTCTCGCGTCATGATCGCGCAACGTCCGGTGGGCGCAGCTCCGGTGGTCCAGGGACGCGCGGAGGCGCTGCCATTCCCTGATTGCAGTTTTGAGGCCGTCCTTGGCATCTTGACGGTGCACCACTGGAAGGATCAGGCAAGGGGCTTAGCTGAGTGCGCTCGAGTGGCACGGACCAAGGTCGTCCTGCTCACGAACGACTTTGATGTCTGCGCAAAATTCTGGCTGTTTGACTACTTTCCGGAATTGCTACGCGCTGACCGGCACATTTTTCCAAATATCGCGCGCTTTGAGGATGCCCTCGGGTCACTTGAAACCATCGCTGTTCCCATTCCCGCAGATTGCCGCGACGGTTTTCTCGGTGCGTATTGGAAACGACCAAGTGCGTACCTGGATCCCATTGTTCGGGAGAGCATTTCCACGTTCTCCAAAATTGGCAACGTTGACTCCCAGCTCGCCCGTTTGGAGAGCGACATTGTCTCCGGCGCTTGGGAACAGCGGTACCGCAGCCTGATAGGGCTAGAAGCGTTGGACCTCGGATATCGGATTCTGATATCAGCCCAGCCGCATCCCTCCAGCAGTAGGCAAGAATTGCGTTAAAGAGCAGCTTTTTTCGACAGCTTTTTACCGGGACGCACGCCGCAGCGGAGCCCGTCGATAAGCAGAGCAACCATCCGTTGCGCACGACCGTCATCTTGGGCAGGCATGCACAAGCTTGCGACGGCATGAAGAAGCTCATCTGACTCGACATCGTTGCGGATCTCGCCGGCGGCAACCGCTGACTCTAGAAGCGCCCGCAGGGCGGGTCGGACTCGCTGTTCGAAGTAGGCGCGCAAGGGTTCGAAGGCCGGGTTTCCGGAGTGCAGCGCCGGGGCGAGTCCACGTTTGGTTGCGATAAAAGCGGCATATCGCTGCATCCACTTTGCCAGTGCCTCGCCAGGCGCATGCTCCGCGGCGAGAATCGGCGCCGCCTCTGCACACGCGTCGATCTCGTGACGGAAGACGGCCGCAATGAGGTCGGCGCGCTGCGGAAAATGACGATAGAAGGTGCCGATCCCGACGCCCGCCTTCTCGGCGATTTCTCGTACGGGAGCGTCAACTCCCGAGGTCGCGAACACCGCCTTGGCCGACTGCAGCAACGCGTCGAGGTTGCGCTTCGCGTCGGTGCGCACGCGCCGCTCTGTTGAGCCGCGAGACTCGACGCCATCAGCGGGGGCTTCTGGTTTACTGCTCATTGCACCCTCAATTGACAAGCGGAATGTTGTTCCGTATAAATACGGAATGATGTTCCGTTTAATGCAGGGTAACGCAGCGCGGCGACGCTGACAACTAATCATCAGATCTAGGAGAGAATCATGCAGTACCGCACGCTGGGACGAACCGGCATCAAGGTCAGCCCTTACTGTCTGGGCGCGATGATGTTCGGCGCAATGGCCAATCCCGATCACGACGACTGCATCCGCATCATCCACAAGGCCTTGGATTTCGGCATCAACTTCATCGACACCGCCGACCGGTATAGCCGCGGCGAGTCGGAGGAGATCGTCGGCAAGGCGCTCAAAGCTAGGCGCAACAACATCGTGCTCGCCACCAAGGTGCACGGGCCCATGGGAGAGGATCCGAACCAGCAGGGTAATTCGCGCCGCTGGATCACGCAGGCGGTGGAGGCCTCGCTCCGGCGCCTTCAGACCGATCATCTCGATCTTTATCAGATCCACCGGCCCTCACCCGAGACCGACATCGAGGAGACCCTTTCGGTCCTCACCGATCTGATGCGGGCCGGCAAGGTCCGGGCGATCGGATCGTCGACATTCCCGGCGTCCGAGATCGTGCAAGCTCAGTGGGTTGCGGAACGCCGGGGTCTGGCGCGCTTTCGCACCGAGCAGCCGCCCTATTCGATCCTGAACCGCAGCACCGAACGTGAGGTGCTGCCGCTCTGCCAGACCTACGGGATGGGCGCGTTGGTGTGGAGCCCGCTGGCGAAAGGCATGCTCACCGGCCGCTACCGCAAGGGACAGCCAATGCCTGATAGTTTGCGCGCCAAGGCCTTTCCGCAACAGATGGCAGACGACCGCAACCTGGACGCAGTCGAGCGGCTCATTCCCATTGCACAAGCGGCGGGGA
>DATNKC010000261.1:0-2560 GCA_035603615.1 Steroidobacteraceae bacterium
ACCGGCACCACCACCGGTTCGACGACGGTCACTTGCTTAGCGCCCGTGCTTCAGTCCATCACGATTGCACCCGCGCAGCTCACACTGCCGACCGGCGGCACAGCGCAATTGGCGGCGACCGGCAACTTCTCCTCCGGACCCGCGCAGCCTCTTACGAGCGCGGTTCAGTGGAGTTCCAGCGTGTCGAGCGTTGCCACGGTGTCAGCCGCAGGTCTCGTGACCTGCAACGCCGGCGCGACGATGAACGGTTCCGCGACGATCACCGCCACGAGCGGCAGCGTCAGCGCGTCGATCGGCGTGACCTGCCAAGCGGCGCAGCTCAAGTACATAACGATCGTGCCTTCGAGGGAGTGCGAAATTCCAGCCGGCGGCAAGTTCCAGCTGACGGCGATCGGAACCTTTGCCTCCGGTGCAACCAAGAATGTCACCGCAACGGCAACCTGGACTTCCAGCGCCTCGAGCGTCGCGACCGTCGCGGCGGGACTGGTGAGTTGCAAAGCGCCCCACTCGTATTACGACGGTCACGCGACCATTTCGGCGACGGTAGGCTCTGTGAGCGGATCGACCAATGTCACGTGCGAGGGATTTGGCCGCTAGGCCACAAACGGCGGCGCCCCGATAACGGGGCGCCGCCGGAAAGCGTGCGGGCCTGGTTGCGGGTGTTCTCGTGCAGTTGGCGCTAAACTGCCGGGCAGCGAATGAATATAAATCGCATATTCTTGCTCGGCGCTCTGCTGATCTGCAGTGCCGTCGCGCGTGCGGTTGAGTGCGGAGCGAAGACTGTGGGGGACACGCCTTTCACAGTATGCCGAGTGGATCTGACTGCCGAGCAGTTGGAGCTGTTCTGGAAGGACGACGCGGGCCAGCCTTACCGTCAATTTTCCGCTCTGCGCGAGGCGTTGAACCTCAAGGGCAAGCAATTGGTATTTGCGGTGAACGCGGGCATGTACCAACCGGACTTCTCACCGGTCGGTCTCTTTGTGGCCGAGGGTCGCGAGCTTGTGCACCTAAATCGTCACGTAGGGTCCGGCAATTTCTCGCAACAACCCAATGGCGTTTTTCTCATCGAAGGCCATTCGGCGCGCGTGATGACGACGAGCGACTATGGGAATGAGAAACCGAAGCCAACGCTCGCGACACAATCCGGACCGATGCTGGTTCACGAAGGCGAGATCACAACATCGGCGGTCATGAATCCTGATTCGACCTGGCGCAAGGTCAGAAATGGTGTTTGCGCGCCCTCCCCTGACTCGGTGGCCTTCGTGATCAGTGAGTCGCCGGTGACGTTTTATGAGTTTGCCAGTTTCTTTCGTGACTCCCTGCATTGTCGGGACGCCTTGTATTTGGATGGGACCATATCGAGCCTCTATGCACCGAGCCTGAAGCGGGAGGATCGCGGATCGGATATGGGGCCGATGTTGGGTGTCGCAACAACCGCCAGCCCGCATCGTTAGTTCGAGCGCGCCAACCTGAGTGGACCCGTTAAATAGCGACGAAGTGGAACTTCTCTTGGCACGGCGGCTTAGCTAGGATCAGGAGACAACCGGCGTAGGGCGCTGCTTCACCGACTAAGAATAATTCGTTGGGAGATTCCAGTGGCATCCATTTTGAACGCCGGTTTCACGCGGCCCATCAGTACCCGGGTCTACGGTCTTGGGGCGGTCATCCTGGGCATTACGGGACTGGTCTGGGGAGATTTCGCCGTGGTGTGGCAACCGGCGCCGAATGGCTTTTCCGGACCGACCTCCTTGGGATATGCGGTGGCGGTGCTTCCTTTGCTGGCCGGGTTGGCCATGCAATGGCGACGCGCCGCGTTTTGGGGCGCTTTGGCGCTCTTCGTGCCTTATTGCCTGGCGATACTATTCTTTGACGTTCCCCGTGGCTTCGCCCACCCATCCGAGTTCGGCGCTTGGTACGGAGTGCTCGAAAATTTGGCGCTCGCGGCGGGGGCACTGATCATTTGCACGTTCTACGCACGACTCGAACCGGCAACCGCCGAGCGCCTGTCCAGGATCGCCCGTGTCATCTTTGGCATTTGTCTGATTTATTTTGGTTTGGCGCATCACTTCTACCTGGCCAACACCGTCAGCATGGTTCCTGCGTGGCTGCCGCCGGGCCAAACCTTTTGGGCGTACGCGACGGGGGCGGGACATGTTGCAGCCGGCATCGCAATCATCTCGGGTGTCTACGCGCGTCTGGGCGCCGTGCTGCTGACGGCGATGTTCATCTTATTCACCCTCCTGGTGCATGCGCCGAGGGTCCTCCTCACCCTCCCCCATAATCATTTCGCCTGGGGAGAGAACGCGGTTAACTTCGCCCTGATCGGATCTGCTTGGGTGGTCGCGGCCTCGATCCCACCGGCGGTTGAGACCAAAGCCTAAATCGCATGACTCGAATTTAGCTAGACTCAAGGGTACGGATCTGGTCACCGGTCAGGGTGGCTCAGCGCTCGTCGGCTAAAGGGATGGAGATTCATGAGAAAGAGGCCGCTTCGATCGACAGCGCGCTGGTTGGTTGTTTTAGTTCTGTGTTCATTGAGCGCATCTCCCCTCGTTGCCTA
>DATNKC010000262.1:0-4895 GCA_035603615.1 Steroidobacteraceae bacterium
CACAGTTGTTGTTCTCAAAGTGGTATTTGTTTGGTACTATTCGATGACTAAAGCAACAACGGATGTGCCCTCGGGCCCCATGACCTCGCTCGCTAAAACCATTGGTCCATTGGACGGTCAGGGCAATTTGCCGCTGTACCAGGAATTGCAGCGCGTGCTTCGCAAGGCCATCGACGCCCGAGTTTTGGGTCCGGACGATGCCCTGCCTTCGGAACGCGATCTCGCCACGGATTTCGCGGTGTCGCGCATTACGGTGCGCAAAGCTCTGGACGGGCTGGTTGCCGACGGACTTCTGGTCAGGCGCCAGGGCGCGGGAAACTTCGTCTCCGCGCGCGTGGACAAGAACTTCGCCATGCTCACGTCCTTCTCGGAGGACATGCGCGCGCGCGGGCGCACGCCGCACAGTGTTTGGCTGAAGCGCGCGGCAGGCACCGTGACACCGGAAGAAGCGCTGGCACTGCGCTTGAGTCCGGGCACGCCGGTGTTTCGCTTCAATCGGATTCGCTGCGCCGACGATGCGCCGATGGCATTGGAATACGCCACGATCGTCGCCACGGCCCTGCCGTCCCTCGAGGCCGTTGATGCATCCTTGTACGAAGCGCTGGAGCGTGCCGGACATCGCCCGGTACGCGCGTTGCAGCGCTTGCGCGCGGTGCTCATTACCGCCGACCAGGCCGAACTCTTGAAGGCCAAGGCCGGCGATGCGGGCCTGTTGGTCGAGCGATTGGGATCGCTGCCCGACGGGCGGGCCATCGAATTCTCGCAGTCGTACTACCGCGGCGACACCTATGATTTCGTCGCCGAGTTGAGCACGTGAGCGCGCAGCGTTCGCCGGCGGGTGAGCGGACGCTCATGTTCGAGGAAGCCGCCGACGCATCCAATGCGGTACGGGCGCAACTACAGTGTGAGCCCGCGGCGATGCGCGCCCTCGGCGCGGAGTTGCGCAAGCTCAATCCTCGCGCAGTGATCACTTGCGCGCGCGGCAGCTCCGACCATGCGGCAACTTACGCAAAGTATCTGATCGAAACGCATGCGCAGGTGTTGACCGCCTCGGCTGCGCCGTCCGTAAGTTCGGTGTACGGCGTCACACAAGATGTACGCGGCTGTTTATTCATTGCCATCTCCCAGTCAGGACGCAGTCCCGACTTGCTGGCATCGGTCGCGTCGGCAAAAGCATCCGGAGCCACTGTCTTGGCGCTCTGCAATAGCGCCGATTCGCCTTTGATGGCCGCCGCGGATCTGGTGATCGAGTTGAATGCCGGTCCCGAGAAAAGTGTCGCGGCAACTAAATCCTACCTCGCATCCCTGGCCGCGATCGCTCGGCTGGTCGCCGCGTGGAAGGAGGATGCCCAGCTAAAGGCGGCATTGGCGCAGTTGCCGGATCTAATGGACCGCAGCTGGACCCTCGACTGGTCGGCGGCGCTCCCCGAGCTCGAGTCGGCTGAGAATCTTTACGTGGTGGGCCGAGGATTGGGGCTTAGCGCTGCCCAGGAGGTTGCCCTGAAATGCAAGGAAACCTGTGGCATTCATGCCGAAGCATTCAGCAGCGCCGAACTTCGACACGGGCCCTTTGCGCTGCTGCGCAAGGGATTTCCCGCGCTACTGTTGGCGCAGCACGATGGCACGCGGCCGGGAATCGAAGCTCTCGCCGTTGAACTGGCGCGCCGCGGAGTTCCAGTATTGCTGGCCGGCGCCCACGCCGCCGGCTCGGTATCGTTGCCGTCGGTTGAAGTTGCAGCAGAACTCGCGCCGATCCTGCTGGTGCAAAGCGCTTACCGCATGATTGCCTCGCTCGCCGTGAGGCGCGGCCTCGATCCAGATCGTCCGCCGCACTTGCATAAGATCACGGAGACCGTGTAATGCGCACCGCACTGGTGAACGGCCGGATCCTGGCCGGCGAGCGAATCGTGAACGGACACACCGTGCTGCTCGCCGATGGCCGCATCGAGGCCATCGCGCTTGCCGCGGATCCGCGCTGCCACGGCGCCGCGAGCGTCGATCTTGAAGGACAACTCCTGCTGCCGGGTTTCATTGATGTGCAAGTCAATGGCGGGGGCGGCGTGCTATTCAACGATGACCCGAGCCTCGAATCGATCCGCGCGATCGGCGCTGCGCATCGGCGATACGGCACCACCGGATTCTTGCCGACGCTGATCAGCGATGATCTCGATACCATCGCGCAGGCCATCGCCGCGGTGCAAGCTTCGCTCGATGCACACCGGCCCGGCGCGCTCGGCATTCACATCGAGGGGCCATTCCTGAACTGGACACGCCGCGGTGTGCACGATCCGAAACATTTGCGGCGGTTGGACAACGACGCCATCTCCCTTTTGTGCAGCTTGCGCGGCGGGCGCACTGTGCTGACGCTGGCACCGGAAATGACCACCGCCGAGATGATCGCGCGATTGGCGGCCGCGGGGATTCTGGTATCCGCGGGTCACAGCGATGCCAGCTATGCCCAGACAGCCGCGGCGATCGCGCATGGCGTTCGCGGCTTTACGCATTTATTCAACGCCATGGCGCCGCTGGCGCCGCGCGAACCGGGAATCATCGGCGCCGCTCTTTATGACGCCAACACCTGGTGCGGCATCATCGTCGATGGGCATCACGTCGATCCGGTCATGCTGAAGCTGGCGTTGCGCTGCAAGCCACACGACCGATTCATGCTGGTCACCGATGCCATGCCGCCGGTGGGGTCTCCCGCGACAAGCTTTATTCTGCAGGGGCGCACCATCCACGTGGTCGACGGCGTCTGCCGGGACGAGAACGGAACGCTTGCCGGCACCGGACTCGATATGGCCACGGCCGTGCGCAATGCGGTGCATTTGTTGGGCTTGAGTATTGCCGAGGCTGCGCGCATGGCCAGCGAATACCCGGCGGCCTTCCTTGGATTGGACCAAGAGCTCGGTCGAATTGCGCCAGGATTTCGCGCCAATCTTGTGCTCCTGGACGACGAATTGCAGGTTCGGCGCACGTGGATCGAGGGCATCGCCGAAGCGCCCTACAGTTCGACGCGCGACGGCGGTGCGCCGCGCGCATAGGCGATGGCTTCATGCAGCGTGCGAAATATACGCTCCGCTCCTACGGCCGCGGTGATGCCGTGTCGATCCAGATCGGACTTCAGGTAACTGGTAACGCGACCAAAGACAATCGTCACGTTATGCCGCGCCATCTCGCCGATTAGATCCCGCAAGGATTGCGCGGCACTGCAGTCGATGTCGGTGATCGCGCTCGCATCGATAACGAGAGCATGCACGGGAGTTGGCGCGTTCGCGACCAGCGCGCGCACTTCGTCGACGAAGCGGTTTTGGTTCGCATAAAACAGATCCGCGCCAAAACGATAGACGATGAGCCCGGGTTCGGTAACCTTGCCCGGCTGCGCCGGCACTGTCACCCATACCCCCTCCGCATTCGCTTCCAGCATCATGGTGTGCGGGCGATAACTGTGACGAACATGCCGGAACAGCGACAGCGCGATCGCCAGCAAAATTCCCTGTTCGACTCCGAGTGCGACCACGGCGGCCGCGGTCGCGACCGCCAGATAATACTCGCCGGGGCTTTCGCGGCGGATATTGCGCAGTCGCGCGAAATCGATCATGCCGACGGCGATCGTGAACACGATCGAAGCCAGCACGCAGCGCGGCAGATACTGCAGCGGGGCGGTAAGGAATAACAGAACCAATAGCACGACGCACGCCAACACCAGTTGCGCAATCTGGCTGCGCGCCCCGACCTTGTCCGCCAGGGCCGTCTGGGTCGGGCTGCCATTGACGACGAAGGTACCGGTTATCGCAGCGGACAAATTCGCAACCGAGAGCCCCAACATGTCGGCATTGATGTCGACTCGCTCGGCGTAACGTATGGCGAACGCCCGCGATGTCGCCGCGCTTTGCGCGATGATCATCACAAAACACGATCCGGCCACCGGCAGCAGCGACAGAACTTCGCTCCAGCTCACCCGAGGCAGTCCAATCGACGGAAATCCGCCTGCGATCGGGCCCACAACCGCAACGCCGAGGTCGGCCAGGTGCAACACATTGCTTGCTGCGATCGTCAGCACGACCGCAACCAACGACAGGGGCCAGCGCGGCGCGAAGCGATTGCCGAGCAAAATAGCGGTTGCCACGAAACCGGACAGCGCAAGCGTAAGAATATGCGGCTGCCCCAAGCCGGCGCAGATCTGCCACAGCCGAACCAGCGAGTAACGGGAAGTCGTCGCGATGCCGAACATATCGCTCAGCATCGCAATACCGACCTGGAGACCGACGCCGGTCAAAAATCCGACGAGTACGGTCCGCGAGAGAAAATCGGCGAGGAACCCCAGCTTGAAAATCCGTGCCAGCAACAGATACCCGCCGGTAAGCAGCGCCACCAAGCTGGCGAGCGCCACATAGAGCTCACTGCCCGGTACGGCACTGTGCGACAGCGAGCCGGCGATGATGGCTGCCGTGGCCGAATCCGCAGCCACCACCAAATGGCGCGACGAGCCGAACACCGCGAATCCGACCAGGGGCAGCAGCAGCGTATAGAATCCGGCGACGACGGGCATGCCGGCAATGCGGGCATAGCCAAGCACCTGCGGTAGATTGATCGACGCAAGATTCACACCCGCCAGGCAGTCGCGCAGCGCCTGGCGGCGATCGATGGGCCGCAGACCCGAAAACAGGGTCAGCGGCATCGCAGCGATTCACTCATTTATTTGCCCCAAAGCTCTTCGTCCGATTGTTGATGTTATGCTTTTCCACGGTTGGCAATCTCACTAACCGCCTGCTGCGAGGGATCCGATGGTGAAAGAAGCTTTAACACCATTCCATATTGCCGTTCAAGTGCGCGACATCGCTGAAGCGCGCCGATTCTACGGCGATATTCTTGGCTGCAGCGAAGGCCGCAGCAGC
>DATNKC010000263.1:0-5301 GCA_035603615.1 Steroidobacteraceae bacterium
GCGAGCCACTGCCCGCGCTTGTCTCGACCGCCATGATCCACGTACCCGTGACATCCGCAGCGGCGGCCACCTGTGCCACCACGAATGCGGTGATCGCCAACAAGGCAGCCAATCCCGTTTTCAAATTCCTCATGCCAATCCCCCTTGTAGTTGACCAGTCAACGTATCTGCGCGCCTCTTTCGGGCGCAAGCCATGATACGTGAGGTGCTGGGATTTCGGCGTGGTGATATAGACCGGGTCGGCGTGTGGTCGTCAGAGAGGGTTAGCAGACTCAAGGCCCGAAGACACAGGCCCTTGAGTCTGCTTACCCTCCCTGACGAGCGCTCGGGCCGGTCTATCTCACCACGCCGGAACTACCAGTCAGTGTGGGTGCTACAGCCGTCTTGACGGCCTACCAGCGCGCATGACCCACCCGGCCGATGACAGCCGCACTAGATGCGTCCTCCGGCACCGTGAGCTTGAGCGGGCCCACCTGAACGGCCTGGGGGCACGGGGAGCTTCAAGGCCCCGTGT
This sequence comes from Steroidobacteraceae bacterium, assembly GCA_035603615.1. Taxonomy (GTDB): domain Bacteria; phylum Pseudomonadota; class Gammaproteobacteria; order Steroidobacterales; family Steroidobacteraceae; genus Bog-1198. The sequence goes on from DATNKC010000263.1 coordinate 515, forward strand.
TCTTCCGGGCCTTGAAGCTCTCGCCGTGCCCCCCAGGCCATCCGGGTGCCCCGCTCAATCTCACAGTGCCGAGGCGCTAGCTTCTACAGCGAATTCAAAAACACCACGAGCTGCCGCTTCTGTTCCTCGGTCAGATTCATCGAGAATCGCTGATTGTAAAAATTCACCGCCTGCAACAGGGTCGCGGCGGCGCCGTTGTGAAAGTAAGGGGCCCTTCCCGCCAAGCCGCGCAAAATCGGACCCTTGACGCGATTCATATCGCTGCAAAGCCCGGTGATCATGCCCTTGCCCAAATCGGTCGTGTAGAACGAGACGGGTTGGCCCGCACTGAATGGCGTACTGCAGCCGCTGACGAGGAACACCGGTAAATCCGGCTCATTGAGTTCCGCGATTCCCAGTTGGATATTGGGATCGGTTTCGAGTCCGGGACGCGGCGTGTGACCGATGCCAATGTCCAATGGCAGTGGCAACGAATGATTTCCGACATTGGGCGTATCGTGGCATGTAGTGCAGGTGCCTTTGAATGACACCGGATTGCCCAATGCCGCGTTGTCATTGAGGCCGCGCACCGCGCTGATGGTGAGCGGCGCGGTATTGAAGAGCACTTCCCCCGCGGCGATGTCGCTGCGTGCGGCGCGACGATAATAAGCCTCGCGCTCAGAGTCCGCCGGATTGCCGCCGTTCTCCCACGCCGCGTACAGCGTCATGCTGCTGCTGTCAAAGGGGATGCCGGAGGGGTCCGCGCCCAACACATCGTTGATGCCCGGATAATAGTCCGGCTTCTCCTCGAGGAGATTGAGCGCTCCGCCCAGCGCGCCGCCGGCGTGCAGATAGCCGGCTTCGCGGTCGAACACTTGGGCCGTGGTCAAACCCAGCTCGAAACTCAGGATATCCGCCAATTGCTGGGCGGTGGGCGCGACCGCTGCTTGGGCATGAATCAAAGTCGCATGAATGGCTTGCTGCGTCAGATCATTGTTGAGGTTAGCTTTGAATGTGGAGACCGTCCCGAGAGCGGTGGTCGCCCCGGCGGGCGATTCGCGGCCATCGAACATAATGGTGCTCAAGAAGCCCAGGTTCGTGGTGGGCAGCGGCCGGCGATACGTCGAGAGCGTCAGCACGCGGGTTGCGGGGTCCGTCACCAACGCGCAGCCGTACGGGTCGTGCACGACAGTTACGGTGAACTGGGCATTGGCCGGAACCGCCAGCGGGATGCGGATCAGGCCGTGCGACAACAGCAAACTATGCGCCGCAGCCTGCGAAGTGTTGCCGTTCGGGCAATTCGCCCCGTCGAAGGCGGCGAACAAGGGGTCGCGGCCACGAGTTTGCGCAAACCGCTCTTGAATTTGCGGAGGCGACATACTCATCGCTTGATCCGCGACGTGGCAGGTGGAACAGGACCGGCCGTTGGTGCCCAGACTTTGGAAGAACGCCCCATTGGTATTGGTGCGGCCGTTGGCATTGATTGTTTGCAGCGCGCCGCTCGGGTCGGTAGAGATCGATGTTGCGTCGAGCGCCTGCGCGCCGGCGGCGGCCGCGAGAAAGGTCGTGCACAGCAGCGCTGCGGTGTTGCCGCAGAATAGATTGTTAGGCATTGATGCTCTCCCCTTGCGCCAGTGGCGTCGTTGCCAGCTAAATCGTAAAGGGCGCAAGGATATGGACATGAAGCCGGCTCAACCCGCTAAATTCTTGCCGCATTCTGTTAACTTTACGCAGCAAAGTACTTGACGCTGCACGGGCACGTAGTTAGTGTCGCTGCGTGGGCAACACCGTACGACTCGACTCGCACGCCGCGGCAACGCTGCGCTACATTCGATCCTCGATGGAGGGGGCGGTGGTGTTGGCGGTTCCCGGCTCCGCCGGCCTCGTCTTGGGCACTATCGCGCTGCTGGCGGCGGCACTGTGCTTGGCGCCGGAGTTGCACAAATATTGGCTGGCGATCTGGTTGAGCGCCGCCCTGCTGGGCGCCGTGCTGGGCAGCATACTGATCGTGCGGGAGTCCTCGCTGCGCGATTTGCGGCTGCAGGGTACACCGCTGTTTAAATTTGCACTTTGCCTGTCGCCCTCGCTGGGCGCCGGGCTCGTCATGACTGCGGTGCACTGGTTCGGCGGCAATCAGCATGCGATTCCGGGCACGTGGCTGCTGCTTTATGGATGCGCCTTGGTGACGGCGAGCGCGGCAACGACAAGAATCATCGCCGCACTCGGCGGCCTGTTCGTGCTGTTTGGACTGGCGGCGCTGCTGCTCCCGGACGATTTGCAGATTTTGATGTTGGGCGCCGGTTTTGGCGGACTGCATATCGTCTTTGGTGTTCTGATTGGACGGACGGGACGTGGCCGCGAAGTCTAATGCCCGCGCGGCGCCGCAAACGGCGCAGAAACGCCCGAAGCTCGCGGCAGTGCCCGCGCCGTCCGCGTCCGCGGATCACGACGCGACCTTCGACCGGTTGGTGTACGAGCGTGTTCGTTTGGGGATCATGAGCGCGCTGGCCGTGCGCGAAGAGCTGACATTCAATGAGCTCAAATCCTTGTTCGATGTCAGCGATGGCAATCTAAGCGCCCACGCGCGCAAGCTGGAAGAGGCCAAGTACCTGACCTGCACCAAATCCTTCGAACAACGCCGCCCGAGGACTGTCTATCGGCTGACAGTGCTCGGCAAGAACGCCTTGAATCGATACCTCGATCATGTCGAAGCGGTGATCAAGGCGACCCGCCGCGCATGATTTTCTCATCTCCTAACTTTGTGATACAAAGCTAATCGTGCACATAGCCATCATCATGGACGGCAACGGACGCTGGGCATCGCAACGCGGGCTGCCGCGCACCGCCGGCCACCGCGCCGGCGCCAAGGCCGTCGACAAAGTCGTCGAAGCGGCGGCGCGCCATGGCGTCGCCACACTCAGTCTGTATGCGTTTTCGGCCGACAATTGGCGCCGGCCGCAGACCGAGGTCGGCGCCCTGTTCGCGCTGCTGCGCCGCTACCTGCTGACACAGACGCCGCGCTGCCTGGAGCAATCGATTCGCATCAACGTGGTCGGCCGACGTGACCGGCTGGGGCCGGCGGTGCTGCGCACCATCGAACACAGTGAGCGGGCGACGGCTCATTGCACCGGCATGCGATTGCGCATTGCGGTGGATTATTCCTCTCAGCATTCGCTGCTCGAATGCTGCCGGCGTATGGCAGCCGAGCGCGGCGCGGATCGTGCGCGTTTTGTGGAGCATCTTGCGGACGTCGATCATTCCCTCGGAGCGCCGGACGTTGACCTTCTCATCCGCACCGGCGGCGAGAAACGCTTGAGCGACTTCTTATTGTGGGAATGCGCGTATGCCGAACTGCACTTCGTCGAGTGCTATTGGCCGGACTTCGACGCCGCCGCTTTCGCCCAAGCCATCGATGAATACGCGAAGCGCGAGCGGCGCTTCGGGCAAGTTAGCGCCGCGGCCCAGAACAGTGTGCGCACGGCGACCCGGGCGTAGCGGGCCGTGTCTTACCAGCCAATCACCGGACCGTAAACAAACCCATAGGGCCCCACGCCCGGTCCCCACGGACCCCAGGCACCCCAATTCCATGCCGGATCGGCATAGGTCTGCGCGGTCATTTGCTGCTCATCCGCCAGATGCTGCTGCTGCTGATGCAGCTTGTACTGGCCATATGCCTGCTGCGTGCCCACATAGAGGCAGCCGCACACCAACGGATCTGCATAGACGTAGTGAACCGTATCGCCGTTGACCCGCTGTACAAATTGGTGCGGGGGCAGTCGATGCAGCATGGCCTGGCGTTCCGGCGTGTTGGCGGGACGGATGATGAATCCGGCCGCCGCGAGATTATCCTCGCGCTGCGTGACGATTTGCTGTTGGGTCTGGCAGGCCGTCAGGAGGCCGAGTTGCAGAAACACCGCCGCCGCGGTGGCGAGCCTGAATCTCAAAGATGATTTCATGTTCTTCCCCCTGATGCCGATCCCTGATGCCGAGCGCCCAACCGGATCTATTATAGTCCAAATACGTTATTCTCACGCCACTTGCGAGAGGGACCCATGAAAGGACCACGGCATTCGCTGTTATGGCTGATTCTCGCCGCCGCCGCGACATTCTTTTCGCTTCAGGGTAAGGCGGACAATTTCGCCCGGGTTCGCTATGACAGATCGACCGACCGATTGATCGTCACGATGGCCTATGGAGGCACCAATCCGAACCACCATTTCTCCTTAAAGTGGGGGGAGTGCCAGGCGAATCAATCGGGGAACCTGCCGGGCGTAACCGCGGAGGTTCTGGACGATCAATATGATGACGTGGCGGAACAAGAATTTACTAAAACCGTGCGCTTCAAGTTGGCCGGCATGCCCTGTCCGCGCCCGGCCAGCGTCACCTTGAGATCCGCGCCGCGCTTCTTCTACACGCTGACGATTCCGTAATAGACCGCCGTATTACAGCCGTATGCGAGTGCTGCTCGTTGAGGACGACGCGATGATTGCGCAGGGCCTGCAAACGGCACTGCGACAAAGCGGATTCGCCGTTGATTGGATGCGCGATGGTAGGAGCGCCGCCGGCGCGTTGCAGGGGTCCGTCTTCGACGTGGTACTGCTCGATCTCGGGCTGCCGCATCGAGACGGAATCGACGTGCTTCGCGAGCTACGCCGGCGGGGCGATGCAACGCCCGTCATCATTCTCACGGCGCGCGATGAGATCCAGCATCGCGTCGCGGGATTGGACGCCGGCGCCGACGATTATATCGTCAAGCCTTTTGACCTCGACGAAGTGACCGCCCGCATTCGCTCGGTGCTGCGCCGCGC